>JBBPZF010000805.1:0-14281 GCA_038199105.1 Chitinophagales bacterium
CAACAGAATCCATTTCTTTTAACCTAAAAATGTGCACAAAAAACAGATTTTTTAAAAAGCCTATAATTAATGTGAATAACCCACCTGATTATTTTGAAAATGAAAAATCAACGTATTTTTGAGGGTACTGAATAGTTACTGTAAAGTTTATTTTAGCATCAGAAAGATCATCTTTTGAAGATTCAAAACTTCCCTCAAACTTTTTGAAAGCCCCGCTTACAGTAGAAATAACAAGGTGCTTAATTTTGAAGTGTACTTCCGAGTGTGCCGGATCTGCTATCCATTTTGTCATAAAATTAATTTTTAAGTTGAAATGCAAATATAGGCCACTTGCTATACTTTTGCATGTAGTTACCCGAGTGTACAGTACTATACTAAAGGTAACTTTTGTTACCAGTAAAGCTTTCAACATGAAAAACGATCAAAAAAATATTTCCACTTCAGCAAAAGAATGTCCCTTCCGGCAGACGTTGGATACGCTTGAGGGAAAATGGAAGTTTGCAATAATTTATGAGCTATTAAAAAAAGATAAATATCGTTTCAAAGAATTGGAGCGCCAGGTAGAAGGCATTACGCCGCGTATGCTCATTAAAGAATTAAAATCTTTAGAGAAAAGCGACATCATTCGCCGGGAACAGTTTCCTACGATACCACCCAAGGTGGAATATTCGCTTACTGCACACGGAACCACGCTCGGCCCCATAATGACCGTAATGACAGAATGGGGTAAAAAACATTTGGCAAGAAAAATCAAATTAGCGAAAGCCAAATGAGTTCCAAAATATTTATAGGCTGTTCGGGATTTCATTATAAGGAATGGAAAGATATATTTTATCCTGCCGGATTGCCGCAATCAAAATGGTTTGAATACTATTGCGAACAGTTTAATACACTTGAACTGAACGTTACGTTTTACAGGTTTCCCACCATAAAATCTCTGCAAAAATGGTATAGCAGCAGTCCTGTTGATTTTAAATTTTCAGTAAAAGCGCCACGGCTTATCACGCATTATAAAAAGTTTTCAGAGTGTGAAAATTATCTTGGAGATTTCTATGGATCCATTTATGAAGGATTGCAGGAGAAACTCGGCTGCGTACTGTTTCAACTGCCGCCGCAAATAAAGTATACTGAAGAAATGTTGATGATGTTGACGGAAATGCTTGATCCGTCATTTACTAACGTAATTGAATTTCGCGATGCAAGCTGGTGGAATGAAAATGTGTTTTTACAACTAAATAAAAAGAATATCGTTTTTAGCGGCGCAAGTTTTCCTAAACTTCCCGACGAAGTCATCAAAACCACGCCTGCCTTATATTACAGGCTACATGGCGTTCCAGTTTTATATAAATCTGCTTATGCTGAAAGTTTTTTAGATCAAAAATTAAAAGAGATCAAAAAAGCTAAACCGAAAGAAGCCTGGATTTATTTCAACAATACGTGGGGCACAGCAGCTATTACCAATAGTAACTATCTGAAAGGGAAATTGAAAAAGCTTTAATAAAATTATTTTTCGTAAGGAAAATTTCTGGCGACTTTCCACATCATTCTTTCCATCAGGATAGCGTTCAGGGATTTTCCTTCATTTTCATAAATAATAATGAAGAACCATGCTATCCTTAATCAGCATACAGCAAAAAGTAGCGCTGCACTTAGCTTTTTCGAATTAACTCCTGTGGAGCAACTAAGTAATTAGATTGTATTCAAATCTAAATAAATTATAAATATCCATAGTTGCAAACTACGGATAGCAGCGAGAATGCAAGTCGTAAACCCATATTTGATGTACTGCCTGGAGGGGTTATTGCCGGAAATGCCGCCCGTGCTATTTACTATAGGAATGATATGACTTTTGAGGATAAAAAGGATATGTCTTTATCGCGTTACAGGTGCAGCAATAAATATAGTCTCAGCAATAATCATTCTCCAACGGTATTAAAAAGCCTGAAGAAATTGTTTGGCCGGTATTAACTGTTATCGCTACGTCTCAAGCCGAGTCTCTAACCCGCAGTTTGATGCGGGCTTTTAAGAATTTTCTAATTCAGGGTAATGATTTTTTTAAGGATACATTGGATGCCGTGTTACAGGCCGGATTTCTTTGAATATTTGGTTGGTTACAGGTATTGAAATTAAAAAAAAGAAGTTGACTGATATCGGATTTTTAGTTTTCATGGATTTGGAAACGGGCTATTTTTTTTCAAGGGTTTGGATATTTTGATTAATGCTTGTTGAACACCAATCAACTTCTGATACAAAGATATTTTCCTTTAGTTCCTTTACAATAGCAGCACTGCTTAATTATGCCGGTATTGAAATTACGGCCCCTGATAAAACTGCGATCAGCCAGCTATTAAGGCAACTCTTTTATCCAGATATTAATATCATGTGGCGCTACTTCATCGCCGCCGAAATAGGGATACAATTTGTAACCGAGCGCTTTTGATGTTGTGCTTTTCCTGGCAAGCGTATCAGTTTTATTATTCAGGGTAAATATGTAAATATTAGTATCAATTTTTATAGAACAAAAATTTTCAGATCCAATATTTACAATTCCTATTTGTTTGAAACTTCTTACCTCGTCATTATAAACATATCCAAATAATCGCAGAGCGCCATCGCTCCATCGCCATCCAAATCTTGCGCTGAACTTATGGTGATAGGAGTTGTTATCAGAAAATCCATATAGCTTATTGATATCATATTGATTCGCGGACTCTTTAGTCGCGTAAACTGCAGAGCTGTCAAACTTTACGCTAAACTTTAATTCAGAATATTCTATCGGCTTATAAATATTTTCATCACAATATTGGTTGCCTTTGTGGATAGTATATTGCACATAATCTTTTGAAGTACCACTTGCCGGAATTGTTTCTTTGGCTATTGAGGAAGTGATTTCCTTTTTACAACTCAGCATTAATATAATGCTTATGACAGCTATCCAGGATTTGTTCTTCATAGGTTTTTATTACGCTGTAGCCAATAGCCGCAGATTCATGTTTTTTTTATCCCCGTTACTGTAAGATAAAGTTGATCTTAAAAACGCATTCCCCGTAAAGCATATTGTATAAATACTTTCCTAAGAAAAACTATTGCTGATCTTGGCGTCCTCGCCAACCTATAATTCAATAATCATTAAAATGCCGGAGCCAGGTAAAATCTTCTATCCCTGTTTCATAAAATCCTGCTGATGAACAATGAATAGAAAATCATCTTTCTATAATTTAAGAGAGAAGAAATATGCCGGCGGGAACGCCGACATCGGCATGAACCAGGAAGCATACATAGCCTGCGACACAGCTTTGCCACCCATCTTATAGAAAGAGGAACCGATGTAACGATGATTCAAAAACTTTTAGGTCATAACGATCTAAAACCACATTACGCTATTTACATACAAGTAATAAAGATTTAATAAAGATAGTAAGTCCATTAGATAACCTGGATCTAACGTAAGTTGTATTTACACTACTCCAGGTTACCGTTTTATTATTTATAAAAAAATTGAAAATCAGCCGACACACGCTTATTGGATATTGGGTTGAAGTAGCGTATTTTAGCTGAAATACAAACGTTGGCTTCCATGCCACCGCAGGCGCAAATCCCAGCTATGGTAACAAATATCTTCTTGGCAGTTATGATCTTTGAAAAATTACAATCAGCGACAGAATAAATCCGGCTATAAATGAAGTAACTTTTAGAAGCAAGGATCAAAAGAGGCACGAAAGCTAACATTCGGTTTTATGCAAGCGCAGCTGACGTGGTAACAATGAACAGTTGTACATGCATCAACTATAGTTCCAGGCCTCCGGAATTCTGCTGAACGATAGTAGTAACAATGGACTTTAAATTATAAATTTGGCAACGGCTCCAACTGACGGAATTCTTATTCCGCCTGCATAAAGCCGCCGGGCGTTGCCTGCTATATTTTGACACCCCTACAAATCAAACATCATAATGAATTTTAAAAGCAAAATACCCAAAGTTGTACTTGGACTTTTATTGACAACATTCGCTTTTGGTCAAACAACGAAACCAACAGAATATTTAGGAGTAGCTGGACCTATTTCTTTTGACAAAGTCTTTTACTATTTAGCATGGACTTCTCATCCAGCTAACGATTATTACAAACAAGAATATCTTGCAAAGGGCGACACATTAGAAAAATTCAAGAAATTAATTATGCTTGACTTAATTACTGGCAAGACAAAACTCAAAGACATTGTTGCGACAAAAGTTGCAGAACTTAAAAAAATGCAAATTTCAAACCCTGTTATTAATTATGAAACATTTGAGAAAGATGGAGAAGTTATGCTCGACTTTATTATAAGCGAAAACACACCAGATGGGAAATTAGTGAGTATTTTAGAAAGAAATGTTTATCGTTACAAATCAATCAGTGACAAGTCTGGACAAAAAGGAGTTCTTTTATTTGGGGTTAGTGACAGACACTATGGAAATGACATTGATGATTTTTTTGCAACGTTTAAAGCAAAAAGATTTGACTTAATTAATTTAGTTGGCGCAATTGACATTCCAGAAATTTCAATTGCCAAGTAGACAATACAGCAGGCATCAATGCAGCTTAAAAAACATTTATAAAAAAACAAAATAGAAAAAAGAAGGCTAATACTTTATACCTAATAGCGAGCCGAGCCTGCCCTGGCAAGAAGGGGCGACATCAGTCAACTCAAAAGTATACCGCAAAGCCCCGCAAATGATTTTTAACGCTGGGCTTTATAAGGGGGCTTTTCGGATACTTTTCTAAGTGTTAGCGGCAAGCATCCGAGCGACCACAACCGACAAACAACTTATGACCAACAAAATAAAAATATTAGCAATTTCAGGAAGTACAAGGAAAACCTCCTCAAACCTTAACTTGATAAAAGCTATTGCCGACTTGGCTTCAGAAACTTTTACCGTAAATATTTTTGATAGATTGTCCGACCTGCCACATTTCAACCCCGACTTGGACAACGAAAATATTCCTGAACAAGTGACAGAATTTCGCAGACAACTACGAGAAGCTGACGGTATATTAATTTGCACACCAGAATACGCAATCGGAGTGCCCGGAACATTAAAAAATGCTATAGACTGGACAGTTTCATCAATGGAATTTTCTAAAAAACCTGTAGCACTTATCACAGCTTCATTGTCCGGGGAAACAGCACACAACTCACTTTTAGGAACGCTACTAATTATTGAAGCAAAAATGACAAACAATACTCAACTCTTAATTTCATTCATTAAAACAAAAGTGAATGACGACTCTAAAATAACGGACAAAGAAACTTTGAATAGCGTAACCAGGTTGATACAGTCATTGACTGAAATAATAACTACTGAAAAGACAGGTTTGTTGTCCGCACCAATTCTTATAAATGAAGGAATAAACAGTGGACAACAATGAAATGGATATTGAAGATGCGGAAGCAAAAAATAGTGGCTTGTATAGTAAGAAAGATCCGTCAAAAGGTGAAACTCATATATCAATTTTAAACGGGCCGGCGACAACCATATTGAGGCAGAAGCCACGTCTGATGCGCCAACAGAGTTAATGAAATTTTCTATGGGTTCGTATGGCGCCCAGTTTTGTGAAGTGCGTGTAAATGAAATAACCGGTGAGGTAAGAGTTTCACGGTGGGTGGGTTCTTTTGATTCAGGTACAGTGTTCAATCCAAAAACTGCCACCAGCCAGTTTCGTGGCGGCATCATTATGGGCATCGGGATGGCACTTACTGAAGAAACTTTTTTTGACGAACGCAACGGAAGAATTATGAATCCATCGCTTGCAGAATATCATGTGCCGGTAAATGCTGATGTACCAAAAATAGAAATCCTTTATAACAATATTCCCGATGAACATTCGCCTTTAGGTGGCATGGTGTTGGAGAAATAGGCATCACAGGTGCTGCTGCTGCAATTGCTAATGCTGTCTTCAATGCGACCGGTATTCGTGTAAGAGATTTGCCCATCACCCCGGATAACTTAATGATTACATCGCCGATTTAAATTTCGATTTCACTTCTAATTTCAGCGGAATTAATGTTGTTTAAATCTTATCGTGTAAGGTACAACGTTAGCCTCGTTGCTGATGCTTATCAATCCGAAACATATAAAATTTATATTGCCTGCTATGCTTGTAAAAAGTACCAGGCCGAATAATATCGCAAAAATTGAATACCAATTCTCTAAAAAAAAGAATTATAGCTCTCGTTCATTTGAGCTCCTCAAGAGGAGTGAAAATATTATTTCAACAACATGCAATATCGGCCTATGCTAATGCTATTTTGGAATAACAGGCAAAATATTTACGGCCTCAAAGATAAAAAATCAGATGTGATGGCGAAGATAAAGGGAACCTATATTAAGGATAATAATTTATAAGGTTTTTTATTTTCTGCTCTTTACTTATCATTGACATTTTTCTAAAAAAGCTGTAATCAATTTCAAAAGAAAAGTTCTTTGTTAATCCATACTAAATCATTTCAAAGAATTCATTTAATGCTCTTTGCCTCTGTATCATTAAATTTGTTTGTATCAAAAAAAATATTTTTAAATGTGGTGAATTTCAGGGCTGATGATAAAATTGCGTTGGTTACTGGTTGCAGCCGTGGCATTGGAATGGCCGTAGCTATTGAGCTGGCGCAGGCCGGCGCGGATATTATTGGCGTTAGTAACAGCATGCCTGCTTCGGGCAGTGAGGTGGGCGAAGCGGTGGAAGCTGCAGGTAAAAAATTCTATCCATATTCTGCTGATTTCTCTGACAGGGAAGCACTATACGATTTTTTAGAAAAGGTAAAATCAGCTCATTCAAGAATTGATATTTTGATAAATAACGCCGGCCATATTATGCGTAAACCTGCTGCTGAACATCCTGATGAGTTTTGGGACAAGATCATCGAGATAAATTTAAACGCACAGTTTGTTATTACAAGAGAAATTGGTAAACGGATGGTAGAACAAAAATTTGGAAAAATAGTATTTACCTGTTCTCTATTAAGTTTCCAGGGTGGCATAAATGTGCCGGGATACGCTGCCAGCAAAGGTGCCATATCTTCTTTGCTAAAAGCATTTGCCAATGAATGGGCTCAATATAATATTAACGTGAATGGTGTGGCGCCCGGTTATATCGCTACAGATAATACAACACAGCTTCGAGAAGATCCTGACAGAAGTACCGCCATACTATCACGGATACCCGCTAACCGTTGGGGCACACCGGATGACCTGGCTGGTGCGTATCTTTTTCTTTCATCACCCGCATCCGATTATATCAATGGCTCTATAATAACTGTTGATGGCGGATGGATGGGCAGATAATAATTTTTTATTTAAAAAATCAATAACTCTTGCAAATAAGATTTCAAAACAGCCCGAATGAAACAAAGAAAATGACGACTGCTGAACTGCGGGAAAATTTTCTGATTGATAAATTAATGGAAGGAGATAAAATAAATTTAATCTATTCACATTATGACAGGATGATTGTTGGAGGGGTTATGCCCTTATCAAAAACAATTGAGCTTCCAAATCATGAAGAGTTGCGTGCAGATTATTTTTTGCAAAGAAGAGAAATAGGAATTATAAATGTTGGCGGAAAAGGAAGTATTATGGCAGGTGATAAGAAATACAAACTTAGCAAACTTGATGCTATGTACATAGGCAAAGGAACAGAGAATGTTTCCTTTGCAAGCGCAGATGAAGCTGCTCCTGCTATTTTTTACCTGCTATCTTCCCCTGCGCATAGGGAATGCGAAACGAGACTTATGAAAAAAGAGGAAACATCGCCCGTGGATTTAGGCGCTTCAAAAACTGCTAACAAAAGAACGATCTATAAATACATTCATGCGGATGGTATTCAAAGTTGTCAACTGGTAATGGGGTTGACGATTCTTGCCGAAGGAAGTGTTTGGAACACTATGCCTGCGCATACGCATACCCGTAGGATGGAAGCGTATTTCTATTTTGACTTGCCGGATGAACATCGCGTAATTCATTTTATGGGTGAGCCAAAAGAAACGAGGCATTTAGTGATGGCCAACCACGAGGCAGTAGTTTCGCCGCCATGGTCTATTCATGCGGGTTGCGGCACTGCTAACTATGGTTTCATTTGGGGAATGGCCGGGGAAAATTATAATTACACCGATATGGATCCAGCACCTATAACAGAGATGCTATAATTATAATTAATGGTACCGTTTTTTTATGGTCCTACCCCGCTTATTTATTTCGTTTCCATCTTCAACACCGTAATTGAATAAGCCGGAAAAGACCTGGTAAATTTTTTACCAACGCCCTTTATTTGTGATGTCGCGGGGATTATTTTCATAGGCTCCGTGATGGTATTAGTATCATCCGGCTTATCTGCTTTTAATACTACGAGTGTGGCCGTGGAGGCAACTTTCGATAATCCTTCTAATTTGATATTAATGTTTTGCGGCGTGCCGAGCGTATTTACTATTTTCAGGTACACGGCGCCGTTATGACTGTTTTTTGTAGCCACGTAAAATACAGCGGGTATCATTTTTGGCGTTAGCCCTGCGGCAGAATCTCTGCCAGTAAGCTGCTGCATTTGACTAGGAATATTTTCTGTAGTAATTGGCACCACCTTATCACCCAAATAATTGCTGAACATTGTTTGTGCATAGTAAGATGGGGAACCATAAGAGGTCAACGCATCATAACCGATCAGGTCAGATTTCCATTGCATACCTCCGGGGTTTACATTCACAAACAGCGGGGCATAGCATGACATGATTACAATGTCCGAATTCCTTTCCATGCCCGTCATCCATGCGGCATCACCAAGGGCTGCATTAAAATTGGTAGTAGGAAAACCCTCCCGCGTAGCCCATTCGCCCACAAATACTTTTTCCCCTTTGCGATCATAATTATCGTAATGGCCTGCATCTGTTTCCATTTGTGAAGCGGTACGATAATAATGTTCGTCCACAATTTGTATGTCCCGTGCGGGTGAAAGACTCAATCTTTTATCAATTTTCTTTCCAGTTCTTCAAGTGATACATTTTTTGTTTCAGGAACCTTTGTCAATACCCAAATCAATTGCAACACCATCATAAAGGCAAAAAATGCAAAGATGGGCCATGGATTATCTTTGAAAATACCACTGTCCTTGTCGAGAAATGCGGGGGTAATTAAAGTAATGATCGCGGCGAAAACCCAATGTACACTCGCTCCAAATGATTGGCCTGTGGCCCGCACTTTATTAGGGAAAATTTCTGAAATAAATACCCATATCACTGCCCCCTGCCCTACCGCGTGTGATGCAATAAAAAGCAGCAAAAACAATAAAAGAAACCCCGCCCCTGCTCCTGAAAAAAATGCCCACGACACCATGCCAAGGCTCAGTATATAGCCAAATGAACCAATGATAAGCAATGTTTTTCTACCGACGCGGTCAATTAGATATAAGCCAACAAAGGTAAAAAGCAGGTTTGTGCCACCGATTGCTATCGAGTTGAGTAAAGAATCTTTCGCGGCAAGGCCTGCCCGTTCCAAAATTTCTGGTGCGTAATATAAAATAAAATTAATGCCTGACCATTGGTTGAAGAAGGCAATAAAAAATGCCAGCCAGATAACTTTTTTATATTTTGAGCTAAAAAGATTTGAACTATGACCGGCCTTTGCTTCACGCTCGTTGCTAATCGTAATGGCATTTATTTCTTCATCAGGATTAGGAACACCCAGCCTGAGCATTATTTTTTTTGCAGCAACTGCATCCTTTTTTATGGAGAGCAGCCAGCGTGGACTTTCCGGAATACCAATAACCATCAAGGTATAAATTACCGCTGGAACAGTCATTATACCAAGCATCCAGCGCCAATCGTTTACACAGCCAAGGCCCTCGAAAAAATAATTGGACAGGAAGGCTAATAAAATTCCAAATACAATATTAAACTGGTACATGGCACCCAACCTGCCTCTCGTGGCAGGCGTAGATATTTCTGAAATATAAGTGGGAGCCGCAACAGATGAAACGCCAATTCCTATTCCGCCGATGAAACGAAAAAATGAAAAGATGTAAGGGTTTGGCGCCAATGCAGAACCAATCGCGGAAATACTAAATAAAATTCCGACCCACAGCAGCACCTTTTTCCGGCCATATTTCTGTGTAGGAATACCGCCAAAAACAGATCCTGCAACCGTACCCCATAAGGCCATTGACATAATAAAAAAACCATGAAACCATGGCGATGTATGCCAGAGTTCTTTGATCGGAAGATTAGCTCCCGAAATAACAACGGTGTCGAATCCAAAAATAAATCCAGCTAAAGCAGCAATTAGAGAAATTCCGAAAAGATTGGAACCACCTTTTATAGGCGGGTTTTCCGGCGAAGCCATCGTTTGCATATTTTTTTTAAAAAATAATTTAGTGATTTTATTTTAACCACCAACTTTAAATGGCTTTAAAATTATTTTTTTTTGCCGGGCATGCGTTATATGAAACTAAAAATACTTTCTCTGCAATTTTTTTCAATGGTACCAATGATGCACCAAAGTAGCGCGGCGAGGTTATAGAAGATGTATAACGGTAACGGGCACACTACAGGAAAATAAGCGTACCGGCCGGAGTTACTCCCCTATTATTTCGTAACCGATAGGCTTAAAAGAATAATTATTTGACATCTCCGCGGAGCAAGCCGTCATACCGACTATGAGATCCATTTTTGCTTCAAGTATTACATAATCACCGGCTTTGCTTTTGGGTGGTAGTACACTTATTTTTCCGGTATTGCCATCAACGGCTACGTTCATAAATATATTAAAGCATGTAGGAATTTGATCCGCAGAAATGTTGTACTCTTTCAATACCGAGGCAAGGTTTCCTAAGCAGCCACAATGTGGGGAAGAATGTCCATAAATAATTCGAAATGTTTCAGCGCTGCAGGGAGTTAGTAGAAAGTCATGCCTGCCGACAGTATCTTCTATCATATCAAACATTACGTTGCTCCTGTTCGAATAAAATGGATCGCCTTTGCCTGGAAAAATTGTTTCTGCATAATCGAAAGTGCGTCCTGATGAAAGATATTCTGAAGGATCACTTAAGTTAAAACAAATAAAGTCTGACACCTGCTCACCTTCAATGTCAACTACCTTAAGCTTTTGTCCTTTTTTTAAAATAGATGATTTACCGCTACGTGGTGGAATGATGTTCAATTGATGCATGGTTTATTTTTAAAGGACACTCCCAATCGCTCTTATACTCACGCCCACTATATTGATATACTTCTGAGGCATTGCCAAAGTCTGTTAGCATAGGATTAACAGAGCCTGATAAAGCAATATCGCGTTTTCTTATCACATGTTTCATCTTATCATATTTTCCTGAGGCACGTAAATCTTCGAATTGCTGGTGCGGGTTAAAAACCAATGCAGGATAGCTGAAACGCCTTGCAGGCCTGCTGCTTGCCGGATGCAGGCCAATTATAAAAAAAGATTCTTCTTTAAGGCTAAAGCTAAATTCAGGTGATGCGGGATCATGATTCACACGATCGTCATATTTATAGCTGGAAGCATCTATATCGGATAAAGCTTGCAATCTTTTCCACAATAAACTATCAAACATTTTATCGTCAACAAGTTCCGGCCCTTTGAATATTACTACGGCGCTGTGGTATTGCTCTTCGGATTTTCTATAACCGTCTATAAAATTGTAAAGAAAGTTCAGTATATCGCGATCATCTTTGGGGCAGGCCATGTTATCAGCGACAAAGCATTCAATTTGTGATTTCGCCAGTGCCGCTTTTGCAGCCACACAGGCAAATGTTTTGTTCTCAATAAAGGAAAAATATTCTTGCTGAATGTCTCTATATTCTACCCGATGCATATCATTTTTTATATTCATATCAATACATTGGCTCTTTAAAAAACATGCCAATATTTATGCAACGAAATAGTAAATGGGAGATTAAATTGTCTGGGTGATCTATATTTCAAAAATAGCATCCAGCTTTCTAAGTCTACGGAAATGCCGCTTTCCATTTTTAAAAATTCTATGCCCCTGCGATATTTCCAGTATTGATGGCCGTTATGATGGTTGTGCTTTGAAATTTTGTATAAGACTTTCCAGTGGTGTAAAATAATTTTGTATGCCTGCAACAAAGTATTTCCATTGCCGTAAATGTGATGCGGTTCAGCACCGCAACCATTATACTCGAGTATTGAAAAGTTCCTGCCGTCTTTGAGATCTTCAATTGATGAGCACTTTATATCATATCGTCCCTAATAAAAAGACTTTGTATGGTGGCTAAGCTCATCAAATATTTTCAGCAGGCGAATGTCCTTTTCATGCGCAAGGCTTACAAGGTTTCCGCCGCGGCTCAGGTTTAGTGCGTATGATAAAAAATATATTTCTCCACGGGGAATTACCTCATTCAACCTCATGTCATGCTTCTGTTTCATTTCTTCTAACCGGAAACGTACCTGCGGATATTTCTGTATTAATTCCAGCAATGTAGAAGATCTATCACCCTTCACTTCTAAAAATTCCTTTTTTATAAAACCCGTTATATGCCCTGACGACTCATGGGGATAACGGTAGTAAAAAACACTTACTTCAAGGGGATAATCAATAAATTTCTGGAGCAGGTAATCCACCTGCATAGCCGTATGGTATTTCTTAAACTGCTCTATGTTTTCAATTTTCCGAAACATAAACCCCATCATACCCACATCTGGTTTCACGGAAAAAGGAAATGAAAAATTATTACCGGTGAAAAGTGCCGCAGCTTCTTGAAAGCATGCCGAATGAGAAATATAAATGCTGCGCGGATAGCTGCCTTCTGGTAATTGGAGGTACATTTCATTTTTACTTTCACCCTCAAATCCTCCAAAAGTCAGTGTAGGATTGGAAGGCGTAAAAAACCAAAATGACCTGGCTCTTAAACAATACCATAACCAGGCAGGTGACAATGGAACATATTTTACAAGATAGGGCCATGTATCCCAATGCCGGACACGGTAAACAAAATCTGAAATTTTCAAAGCTTTTAAAAATAGGATGTTTGCATCGTTTTATACAGAGAAAAGAGGAAGAGTGAAAGGCATAAATGTTTATGACGTTCCACAGCAAGAGCGTAGAATTTATAAGCCATATACTCCGGCCGCCCCGCTAACTTTTTCCTTTTGTCTCGTCAAAATTTAATGGAATTTCATTTAATGGAACTCCCCCCTTTATACCAAAGTCCAACGTACGTATTGGAAATGGAATCATGATATCGTTTTCATCGTAAGCTTTTTTAATTCGCATAATTGCCTCGCTGCCGACATTTAAGTAGGCAGGTTGTTCTGGTGAACATATCCACAACCGTATGAAAAAATTAATAGAGCTATCACCAAATTCCTGGTAGAATAAAGTAGTCTCATCATCTTTTGAAAGGCCCTCAATATCTTTTACTGCATTCAGCGTAACATCTTTTACCTTTTGAAGATCATCACCATAAGAAACCCCGATTACCAGGTCAAACCGACGCTTGCCAAGCAACGAATAATTTTCTATCGGGTTTTGAAATACGTCTTTATTTGGAATTATTACCATCTGGCCCTGGAAGGTGCGCAAAATGGTGTCGCGTAAATTTATCTCTTCTACTTTACCCATATAGTCCTTCACTTTTACTATATCACCTATATGCAACGGCCTCCTGAAAGAAATGAAAACACCCGAAATAAAATTAGCGGCTATATCCTGGAAAGCAAAAGCAAGCGCCAAACCGATGATGCCGGCACCCGCTAATATAGATGTTACTGCTTTATCTAATTGCAAAATACTAAGCACAGTAAACAGCGTAACCCCCACGCAAAATATCTGTATTACCGAGCCGAAAAGACTATTAAGCGTAGTGTTGTGCGACACTTTTGCAATAAGTTTTACAGCAACCTTTTTTACAATTTTGGCTATATAAAAACCAATTACCAACACCACAGCTGCCAGCAAAATATTTGGCAGCAATCTTATAATTTCACTAAGCCAGGTGGTCAATTTTTGTTTAATAAGCTGATAGGCCTTGTTGATATCCATCTTAAATGTTTGCTGGTGTTATAAAAGTTATGCGAATAAATTTACGAATATTAAAAAGGTTGTATCTAAAATCCGCAAGCTTTAAAATAAATGAAAAATCTACTTTAGCTTTTGGAGGTTTCTTGTAAAATTATTTTGAATGATGACTGAAATCTGATTTTCAGTCGGCAATTGCCCTGACATTTAATACACTTATAATGTTTTTAATAATAATATTTCTATTTGAATATAGCTTCGCCATAC
>JBBPZF010000806.1:0-6696 GCA_038199105.1 Chitinophagales bacterium
TGAAACGACTCATGTAGATGCAAACGAGGCTGAGTTAGTAGGCTTAAGCTTTTCATTTAAAGATGGAGAAGGATATTATGTTCCGTGTCCTGAAGATGAAGAAGCAGTAATCCATATTTTAAATCATTTTAAAAAGTTGTTTGATGATGAATCAATAATATGGATTGGTCAGAATATAAAGTACGATATGCTTGTGCTGAAATGGTATGGCTATGAATTGAAAGGAAAAGTGTTTGATACCATGCTGGCACATTATGTAATTGAAAGCGAAGGCAGGCGCAATATGGATTTGCTAAGCGCTCAATACCTTGGTTACCTACCTGTTTCTATAACAGAGTTGATTGGAAAAAAAGGAAAGACACAAGGAACGATGCGTGATGTAGAAGTGGAGAAAGTAAAAGAGTATGCTGTTGAAGATGCTGATATCACAAGACAATTAAAAAATATTTTTGTCCCACATTTAAAAACAAAGCAAGTTGAAAAAGTTTTTAATGAAGTAGAAACGCCGTTAGTAAAAGTGCTTGCTGCTATGGAGTTTGAGGGCGTAAAAGTAGATATGAACTTCTTAAATGTTTATTCAGAAGAGTTAGAAAAAGAAGCGGCACGCTGTGAGCTGAGTGTTTTCGAGCAGGCCGGCATAAAATTTAACCTTGCATCGCCAAAACAATTGGCGGAAGTATTATTTGAAAAATTGCAATTAGATAAAGGGAAAAAAACCAAAGGCGGACAACATTCCACCGGTGAAGATGTTTTGCTAAAGTTGGCAAAAGAAAATCCAATTGTTGAAGACATTCTAAATTTCAGGGAACTCACTAAATTAAAATCAACTTATGTAGATGCCTTACCGCAGCTTATCAATAAAAGGACGCAGCGTGTGCATACCTGCTATGGACAGGCGATTGCCGTGACAGGAAGGTTAAGCAGCAACAATCCAAACCTGCAAAACATCCCGATAAGAACCGAACGAGGCCGCGAAATAAGAAAAGCATTTATTCCACGCGACAGTGATCATCTGATAATTTCTGCTGACTACTCGCAGATAGAACTGCGCATCGTTGCAGGCATTAGCGGCGACCCTGCCATGTGTGAAGCATTCAAACTTGGTAAAGACATTCATACGGCCACGGCGGCAAAAGTTTTTGGTGTAGAAGAAGATGACGTAACAAAGGAGATGCGTTACAAAGCCAAGAGTGTAAACTTTGGGATTATCTATGGGCAGGGCGCTTTCGGGCTTGCTGAAAATTTAAATATATCCAGGACAGAGGCCAAGGAGATCATAGAAAATTATAAGAAGCAGTTTGCCAACATTCAAAAATATATGGATGAAGCCATGAATTTTTGCCGTACTAACGGTTATGTTGAAACGCTGATGGGCCGCAAACGCTGGCTGAAAGATATAACCTCTAACAACTGGACCGTGCGTGGTTATGCAGAGCGCAATGCCATCAACTCGCCGATACAAGGCACCGCTGCCGATATGATTAAACTCGCCATGATAAAAATTCATGACGAATTTAAAAAGCACAATTTTAAATCAAAGATGATCATGCAAGTGCATGATGAACTGGTCTTTGACGCTCATAAGAGTGAAGTAGAAACTATTAAACCAATCATCATTGAATGCATGCAAAATGCTTTATTGTTGCCAAATGGTGTGCCCGCCAATGCTGAAATTGGTGAAGGAGAAAACTGGCTGGAAGCACATTGATTTTAAATAATAGCTTAGTTTTATACTGCGATCAATAAATTCTTTTTATTGTCAATAAAAATGTAAATATGGAAACAATATTAATATATCCTGAATCAAAAGAACAAATAAAAGCTTTTCAACAAATGGCAAAAGCATTAAAAGTCCCTTTTGAAATAAAGGAAGAAAGTCCATACAAACCGGAATTTGTAGATATGGTAAATCAGGCGGATAAAGATTTTAAAAATGGCAAAGGAAAAAAAATGCAATTAGATGATATATGGAAATAGTTTTCATTGGTAAAGCTGAGAAAGATTTAGAAGGTTGGAAAAAGTCAGGAAATGTTGCTGTTTTAAAACGCATAAGAAAATTAATAGAAGAAATTCAGGTGAATCCTTTCGAAGGTATTGGTAAACCCGAAGCCCTAAAGTTTGATCTTTCAGGAAAATGGTCCAGGCGTATAACCGAAAAAGACAGGATGGTTTACGAGATTTATAGATCTCAAATAAAAATATATTCTCTAAAAGGCCATTATGAAAAATGATGATACTCCTGAAAATTCCAACAGAATTATTGACCCAAGAGTATAAGCTTTCCTCTTAAACATTTTATTCTTTTAAGATTGTCTTTCTCAACACAAATTCTCTCTTTTTTTAAAAACCTGGATTTAAAGGCTAAGCTTCCAAAGGAAGTGAAAGTAATGAACCCATTTAAAGACAAATACACTTACAATATCTGTAAGCAGTTTTACCACAAATATTATAACGATAACAATCCACGTCACTTGATTCTCGGCATCAACCCCGGAAGATTTGGAGGTGGTATTACAGGCATTCCTTTCACTGACCCTTTGCGCCTTGCATCGGTTTGCAGCATTGAAAATAATTATCAAAAAAAGCAGGAACTAAGTTCTGTTTTTATTTATGATATGATTGCTTCTTTCGGTGGCGCGGAATCTTTTTATAACAAATTTTATATCTCTTCAGTGAGCCCGCTTGGCTTTACACGAAATAATAAGAATCTCAATTATTATGATGACAGGAATTTAGAGCAAAGCCTTAAAGAATTCATTATCGAAAATATTTACCTGCAACTGAAATTTGGCATTTCAAGAGATGTTGTTTTTTGCCTTGGCGAGGGGAAAAACTTCAAATATCTCTCGAAATTAAATAATGAAATGAATTTTTTTGACCAGGTTATTCCCTTACCCCATCCGAGATTTATAATGCAATACAGGCTAAAGAGGAAAGAAGAATATATTGAGGATTATCTGTTGAAATTGAGAAAATCTGTAAACTAAACTTAAGTAGGCTGTTTTAAATTCTGTTATTATCCCGTAATCTTATTTCTTACTTTTGCCAACTAAAAAATTGAAAGATAATGGTAGAAAGTTTGTCTCCTTCTCAAATTAAAAACAGGAAAAGTATTATGCACAATTTCAATGCTGGGCCATCTGTTTTGCCCCAGGTCGTTTACGAAGAGGCTGCAAAAGGAGTGTTGAATTATAATAACTCAGGGTTGTCCATCCTTGAAATTGGGCATCGTACGCCCGCTTTCGAATCAATAATGAATGAAGCACGTTCATTGGTGAAAGAACTGATGAACCTTGATGAAGATCATGAGGTGTTGTTTTTACATGGCGGCTCCTCTACGCAGTTTATGCAGGTGCCAATGAACCTGCTTAATGAAAAAGAAACGGCGGCTTACGCAGATACCGGTGTGTGGAGCTCAAAGGCAATTAAGGAAGCGAAACTATTTGGAAACGTTGACGTGGTTTGCAGTTCCAAAGAAGCTAATTTTAATTTTATTCCTAAAGATTTTGCTGTTCCTAATGATGCAAAATATTTTCACATAACTACTAACAATACTATTTATGGCACGCAATGGCAAACTATTCCGAATGTAAGCATGCCAATGGTTGCCGATATGTGCAGTGATATATTTAGCCGCAGGCTGGACTTTAATTCTTTTGGAATCATTTTCGCAAGCGCTCAAAAAAATCTCGGGCCTGCAGGCGTTAATATTGTTATTGTGAATAAGAATATTTTGGGAAAAGTAAAGCGTGCAATACCGACAATAATGGACTACCGCAATCATATCAAGGATGAAAGTATGTTGAATACACCGCCGGTGTTTGCAGTGTATGTATGCATGCTCACTTTGCGCTGGCTGAAGCAATTAGGTGGCATAGACGCAATTGAAAAACTAAACAACGAAAAGGCGGATGCGCTTTACAATGCGATTGATGTTAGCTCTGTTTTCATACCAACTGCTGCAAAGGAAGACAGAAGTAAAATGAATGCCTGCTTTGTGATTGAGGATAAAGAACTCGAAAAGAAATTTCTTGATTTTGCAACAGAACACAATGTATATGGCATAAAAGGCCATCGATCTGTGGGAGGCTTTAGGGCATCTCTCTACAATGCTTTACCGCTAAGTAGCGTAGAGTATCTTGTACAGCTTATGAAGGCATTTGAGGAGAAGGCTTAATTTTTTAATAGCCACCATTACTTTTTCTATAATAAATAGTAAAATATTGTCTTCATCTTTACCTATCCTAAAAGTTGCAATAAATCATTTCTTCGCTGATGCAGTATATTTGCAGCCCCTGTAAATTTTAACCCCATAAGAATACAACGTTAATATAAATGATTTCTATTTCCCCATTTAAAGCATTGAGACCACAGCCCCAGTTCGCCAGGCAAGTGGCAGCACGACCTTATGATGTGCTTAGCAGTAAAGAAGCAAAAGTAGAAGCTGAGGGCAATCCTTATTCTTTTCTTCACGTTACTAAAAGTGAGATTGACCTTCCCGCAAATATTGATGTACACAGCAAAGGAGTTTATGAAAAGGCAAAGGAAAACCTCGATGCCTTTATTAACCGGCCCATACTTTTTTTTGAAAGTAAACCCTGCTATTATATTTATAAACTTGTGATGAACGGGAAGGAACAAACAGGGCTTGTATGCTGCAGTTCTGTGGATGACTATGAGAAAGGGTTTATAAAAAAGCATGAGCATACGCGGCCTGAAAAAGAGGCGGATCGTATTAATCATATCAAGACGACAATGGCGCAAACGGGCAATGTTTTTCTCGCTTACCGGTCGTTGAATGAAGTGAATGAAATAATAGAAAAATGGAAAGGAACGAAAAGCCCTGTGTATGATTTTGTTGCTGATGACACTGTGCAGCATTCGATCTGGGTGATAAATGACGAGAAAGTAATTGACAACATTACTGAAGCGTTTAAAACGAACGTTCCCTGCACTTACATAGCAGATGGGCACCACCGTGCTGCATCAGCGGCAAAAGTGAAGTACCTTTTGTCTGATAGTGAAGAGGCTGGTTATTTTCTTACCACTTTATTTGCGTCAGACCAGTTACATATTTTACCTTATAACCGTGTGGTTACCGATCTTAATGGTCTTTCGAAAGATGAATTTCTTGAAAAACTAAACCGGAATTTTTCTGTGCAAAAACTAACCAAGCCGTACAGCCCCGAAGATCCGCATAATTTCGGGATGTATCTCGGAGGGCATTGGTACAAGCTTACAGCGCTTGATGGTACCTTTTCGACTGATCCGATTGGTGTGCTTGATATTTCTATTTTGCAAAATAATTTGCTGGAGCCAATACTCGGTATTAAAGATCAGCGTACAGACCAGAGGATTGATTTTGTTGGTGGCATAAGAGGGCTTGAAGAGCTGGAAAAAAAAGTTACCAGCAAAGAGATGGTTGTCGCCTTTAGCGTATATCCTGTAAGTATAGATCAACTCTTTGATATAGCGGACACGGACGAGGTGATGCCGCCAAAGAGCACCTGGTTTGAGCCAAAATTAAGAGATGGATTGCTCACTCATCTCTTGTCTTCATAGCCGTTTGAGAAAGATAAAAACCTAAAATTTCTTTTACCGTCTTCAACGTGCAAGGAAGTTTTATCTTTATCGCATGAAAAAATATTTTTTCGTTTTTGTGTTGTCATGTTTTTCTATACATGCTTTTTCGCAGGAGGAAGCGCAACAGTTGCAGGATAATGCACGTGCGTTTATGCGGCAGGGCGATTATGCAAATGCTTCACTGATACTAGCAAGGGCTATACAGCAATACCCAAATAATATTGAAATAGCTAAGGATCTTTCTTATAATTATTACCTGCAAAAAGAAAATACAAAAGCACTTGATGTAATAAAGCCTTTGTTGGAAAAAGACAATGCTGATGATCAAACCTATCAAATAGCAGGAACAATTTATAGGGCACTCGATGAGCAAAAAGATGCCGAAAAATTATATAAAAAAGCGATAAAAAGTTTTCCTAAAAGCGGTACACTTTATAATGATTATGGAGAGATGTTATGGGCCAAAAGAGATTACGGCGCCATAAAATTATGGGAAAAAGGAATTGAGATGGACCCGTCGTACGGCGGTAATTACTACAATGCATGCAAGTTTTATTTTCTTTCAACAGATAGAATCTGGTGCCTCATCTATGGGGAAATATTCATCAATATGGAATCCTTTACCTCGCGGACCGCAGAGGTAAAAAATATTTTGCTTGATGGCTATAAAAAGCTTTTCGCGAATCCTGATCTGCTTAAAGACAGTAAGGATAAAAATAATTTTGAGATGGCTTTTTTAACTACAATGAATAAGCAAAGTAATATAGCTATAAGAGGATTAAATGCAGAAACGTTAACTATGATAAGAACCCGCTTTATATTGGACTGGAATAATTCTTATGCTGAAAAATTCCCCGTCAGGCTTTTTGAACTGCAGGAAAATCTTTTGGAGCAAGGCATATTTCCCGCTTATAACCAATGGATATTTGGCGCTGCGCAAAATTTATCAGCCTATCAAAACTGGACAGGCACACATGCTGAAGAGTACAATGCCTTCAATAAATTTCAACAGGGAAGAATTTTCAAAGTTCCTGCATCGCAATATTATCATTGATTTTGTGTTAGTTTGAGAAGAAAGGCCCGGTAATATTTTACACCATGCTTCTTCAATCA
>JBBPZF010000807.1:0-4020 GCA_038199105.1 Chitinophagales bacterium
AAAAAAATTGCATGAACTTTTTTTTGTTTCCTCTATAATCAGCAATAGAAGAAAGAATAGGAAGCGTAAAAGCTACGAGTAAATAAGTAAATGCAAGTGCATAGTTATACAATGCGGTATTTACATACGTTCTCCCAAGAAAATGCACTTTCCCATTGAAAGGGGAAGCATCGGTCATTGCAGTATAATAAACAGGAAAAAATGTTGTAGTAATTACGAGATTATAAACGGAGTTGGCCCAATCGTACATTGCCCATCCGTTGATTACTTTTTTAGAAGCAGTTTGCATGTGTATTGAAATGAATACTGAAAGTAATAAACTTTTATTGGAAGATGTTGGTGAATATATTTTGGAACGCTCCAGATATTTCTTTGGTATTTATATCTAAGCTGGTTGCTAAGCTATTTTTATTTTTTGCCGAAGCCAGCATCTGTTAATAAGAATACCGCTGTTATGAAAAATATTGAATATTTTATGTCTCTTAATTTCTTTATCCTGCCTGAGTCTGATCGAGTGATAAAACGTTGGAACATCATTCGTCCACTTTTTTAAGATCAGGATAATTGCAACGATCTCAAGTCTTGTCAATAAGCCAACCCAAAAACAAATATTGAATAGTAGAATTGATTGGCATTGTAAAATGATTTGGATAAGAGTTGCAAAAAGCAATAAAGTCCAAATTTTTGCCCCGATAGAATGGGTAGCAATTTCTTTTCTAAATTTTAAAAAACTTACGAGATAAGCTAAGGCTTCAAACCCCAAAAGTATTGTCAACTTTAAAGTATTCACTTTAAAAAAGTATGGACATTGAATGTAAGTTGCAATCGCAAAAGAAATAAAAAATACCTGGTCAATTGAGGAATCTAAACGCCTGAGCTTTTGCGTTGAAACATTCAATTGCCTGGCAATAATGCCATCAAAAATATCTGTCAACAAACCAACAGTCAAAAGTATAATTGCTATTGCCTTGTAATTATCAACCTGGGCTACGCTTAAAATAATTATTATAAACCCAATAATAAGTCTTGAAAAAATTAAAGTAATTGGGATCTTGGCTTTCATAAATATCTCCCACAACATTATGTAAAAATCTTATGCTTTATGCAGCGAGATATCCCATGTAAATCATCACTAATAAAACAATCCCTACAATCACCCGGTAAATACCCCAGATTCTAAAACCATACCTTTTTAGCATAGTAATAAAAAAATTGATGGCAAGAACAGCAACTACAAAGGCAACAACATTGCCAATTGCTAACTGCTGCACTTCAACCGATGTAAAGCCGCCGCTTTCTTTGAAATATTTAAGCAATTTATAACCGGTAGCAGCGAGCATTGTAGGTACTGCTAAGAAAAAAGAAAACTCCGCAGCAGCACTCCTGGTAAGTCTTTGCTGCATGCCCCCTATAATAGAAGCAGCGCTTCTGCTTACGCCGGGTATCATGGCGATACATTGCCACACGCCAATGATAAATCCCTTTTTATAAGAAACATTTTCTTCTGAATCAATTAAAGGTCTTTTAAAAACATTATCAATAAAAAGCAACACAACACCGCCGGCCAGCATTGAAACAGCAACCGTAGTGGCACTTTCCAATAAGGCATCTATCTTTTTTGAAAATAAAAAACCAAGCACAATCGCCGGTATCACTGCTATCAAAAGTTTTACATAAAATTTCCATTTGCTGAAATTGAAAAACTTTTTATAATACAAAACAACCACGGCCAGTATAGCGCCCAACTGAATAGCAACGGTAAATACTTTTACAAATTCTGATTCCGTTACGTGCAGCAGCTTCTCTGTAATAATCATGTGCCCGGTAGAAGATATAGGAATAAACTCTGTGAGTCCTTCTATAATTGCAATAATGATTACCTGGAAAATGTCCATATTGTACTTTTACTTAAATGGCAAACATAAAAAAAGGCGATCTTATATCGCCCTGAAATATTTAAAACCGGAATTATTTTGGCTTCTTCATAATAGCAAAAATTTCCACAATGAGGCCTGCTACAATTAGTATAGGCGCAACTGTTATCCGCATTGGACTATAGACTGAGCTATCATCAAATACTTCCGGGTTGCTGCTTTTCCCGCCAGCCATCAAAAAAAATCCGAGCGCCATTATTATCAAACCTATAATCATCCATTTAAAATTATCTTTTGTGAAAAGAACATTTTCAGCGGACGAACCTTTTGCTATGGTGGCTTTATCAGCAATAATAACTTTTTGTGTGTGGGTTGATTTCATTTTCAAATTTGAGTTTGCAATGTTAAGAAATAAAACAAAATAAGCCGCTATTAATATAGCTCGTCAAGCTTCATCTTCAAATATTTTAAAACAGAACGATGCGTACTGAACAGGGTAATAAACAACCCTAAAATGACAATGCATGCAAAAATCAAAAGCATGTTCTTGGAATCGTGAAGCACCTGTAAATAAGGAACAAATTTCTCTGATAACGTTATAAATCCAAGCATCAGCCCGATTGCAATTCCCGAAGCAATTAACCCGTTTACAATTGCACGCCCATCAAGAGGCTTTGCAATAAACCACCTCGTCGCCCCAACCATCTGCATCGTCTTTATTAAAAACCGGTTACTATACATTGCCAGCCTTATCGTGTTATCAATTGAAATAATAACAAGAATTGATAGTATTATAGCAATTACAAGCAAAACCAATGTAGTACTTTTTACAAATTGGCTAACGCCTGCCACCGTTTCTTTAGGCGTTTGAAATTCTGAAATTATAGTTGGGTAACTTGTAAGCAAATTATTTTCAAGCACGGCAAGACTGTCTTTATCAATATAATTGGCCTTTACGTAGAAATCAATACTTTCAGGCAAAGGATTACTAATCGCTATCTTTTTCCAAAGTGTGTCATTCTCCTTATTATATTTTGCAAGCGCCATTTCACGCGTGGTGTATTCGACATTCACCGCATAAGGCAATGCTTTTATATAAGTTGTTACCGTATCAATTTGCTTTTTGCTGGCGGTTCGATAGATATATGCATGTAACTGAATGTTCTCTTTAAAATAATCGCCGGTTTTTTTAATATTTAAAAAGATCCAGCCAACCACGCCAAAGAGAAATAAAACGAGAGAGACACCAATGATAGCGTATATGTAAGATGGTTTGCCACGCTTAGTAGATGCTTTACCGAATTGAGCCATAATTAGAAATAAAAGATTTGTAAAACAGTAAAATTATGTGGTGAGCAAAAATAAATGTTTTTAAACAGGTTTAGTATTTTTGCCCCTTCGCTTGCAGTCCTAATGTATAATAGATGGTCCATTGCGACAGCAGATAAATAATGAATAACATTTCTTTCACAAAAAATAACCGGTGTTGATGCATCATTTTAAATTTCGTAAAAAATGATACAGGGAGTACCGCATCTTTGAACCGTTTCAAAATAAAAAATAAATACAAGGAGAAAAGAATGGAATATAATTACAGGGATATTGAAAAAAAATGGCAAAAAGACTGGAAGGAGTCGGGTATTTATCATGTAGAAAATTCATCTCCAAAGCCAAAGTTTTATGTGCTGGATATGTTTCCTTATCCGAGTGGCGCAGGTCTGCATGTAGGACATCCACTCGGTTACATCGCCAGCGATATCTACGCACGGTATAAAAGATTGAAAGGCTTTAATGTTTTGCACCCTATGGGCTACGATAGTTTCGGTTTGCCTGCGGAACAATATGCGCTTGAAACCGGACAGCATCCTGCAGTTACCACGGAAAAAAATATTGACACCTTTCGCCAACAGATGGAAAACATTGGTTTCAGTTACGACTGGAGCCGCGAGATACGAACCAGTGATCCCGCTTATTATAAATGGACACAATGGATATTTCTGCAAATATTTAATAGCTGGTTCGATGAAAAAGAAAATAAGGCCAGGAGGATGGAAGATCTCATAGAAATTTTTGAACAAACCGGCAATACTGCAGATAATGGCCCGCGACAAACGCAAATAAAATTTTCTGCGAATGCATGGAAAAA
>JBBPZF010000808.1:0-3157 GCA_038199105.1 Chitinophagales bacterium
AATTACTGGTCCAGTGGCAGGTATCCATTCCTGATGACAGCAGATGTAACATTGAATTGCGTGAAGACTAAAATAGATTTTGTGTTGATTCATGCTAAAGCAAATACAGCCCCAACTGCAACAGCTTATGCACGAAGAAAGGCTGCGGCTGATGAATTACACGATACATTAATGACTTATTTTCCAACTGATAAAGTGATCATCCTTGGTGATTTTAATGATGATTTGGATCAGTCAATTACTGCTGGCTTTACAACTACATCTTATGATGCGTTTACAACTGACACTGCGGACTTCTTCTCGCCTACATTGGCGTTGAGCCTTGCAGGCAAAAAGTCAACAGTGAGTTACAATGATGTAATTGACCACGTGGTTATTTCAAATGAAATGGAGCCTTACTATTTACCAGGCTCCGCAACTATTTTAACTGATGTGGCAAGTCTTATTAATAAATATGGTACTACCACTACAGATCATTACCCTGTTTTTACAAGGTATATTTTTCCGAATACAACTCCACCTGCGGTTACTTCATGCACCTCAACAGTTGCTTATTGTACTACTAACGGTAACATGTACACGATCCCTGCTTTCGTAGCCACTGACGATTGCAATGATGTCGTGACCTATAGCTATACCGTTAGCGGAGCAACTACAAGAACTGGCTCAACCAATGACGCAAGCGGTGCCTTTAACCCTGGCACAAGCACCATAGTATGGACAGGAACAGACAGTTGGGGCAATGCAGCTACCTGCTCAACCACAGTTACTATTAACCAGGGTCCAGCAGTTACTATAGCAGATGCATATGTTCTGAGCAATGGTGTTGATGCCAATACAGTTTATATCGGTTACGCTCCGGCTGCAACGCTAGGTGTAACAGCTACTCCTTCGCAGGGCACTCCGCCTTATACATATAGCTGGTCTGCTGGTACGGGTTTATCAATTGTTGCCGGAACAGCAGCTCTGTCAACGGTGAAAGTTTACGCAACGGGCACAGAAAATTATTCTTCAACCTTAACGGTAACTGTTACTAACGGCGCAGGGTGCACGGCAACGAAAACGTTGAGTATTTATGTGAAAGGCGTTCGTGGTGGCAATAAAAATGATAAAGTGAATGTTTGCCATGACGGTAATACACTTACCATTTCTGCAAATGCAGTGGCTGCACATCTCCAGCACGGAGACCAGTTGGGTTCATGCTCAGGTTCCGGGCATCAAAATTTGTTCGTGCTTTTGAAATGCCTGCTTTCTAACTTCCCTAATCCTTTTCACTTATCCACAACTATCCAGTACAGCATTCCGCTGGATTGTAAGGTGTCAATAAAAATATACAATGTGTTTGGACAGGAAATCACGACACTGTTTGATGGTGATAAAAAGGCAGGAACCTATACCGTTGGTTTTAATTCAGCGAAACTCGCAAAAGGGCTTTACTACTGCAAGGTTACGGCCCTTACGAGTCATCAATCAACTATTCAATCTATAATACTGATAGTGCAGTAAATAAAAATTGTATCTAGATTTTAAGAGCGGCTGTATGCCGCTCTTTTTTTTACACGATAATTTTTTCCGTATAATAATTTTTTCCGGATCAAAATCAAATCTATGATGTGCCCTGGTATTGATCATTCATCCTTATCATCCATGCCCAACCACTTTCCCCATAGAAATTGTATAATAGTTTATTCCTTAAATGCCCGGGACAATACATAATAAAAAATAGTGGAAACACCCGAAAAATATTAATAGTTGAAGATGAAATGAGTAACTAACAAGTCCTTAATTATTGTACCGTTTATTGCATACCTGTATTCCTGTCAACAACAAACTAAAACTTCAGACGGCTCAATCACAGGAACGCCAAACCAGCAAAAAGAAATAGTTGCCATGTTAAATTTTTTTAATATTGCAGCCGCAGCAAGCTGAGCAAGAGCTTGGCGGGGCAAAGTATATTATCGCGATAGAAGGAGTATACCCTTCACGTAGTTAAGCTGGGTAAGTTTTATAAAATTTTGGCAGTATTTTTTTTGATCTGTAAATGCACGAGCGCCTTGTTATGAAATGACATTTAAGACACTATCTTTAAAAGAAAAAAATGAAGATAAAACTATTGCTTCTTGGCTTGCTCTTTATCCAGCAATTGCATGCACAGTCTTTTGAAAAAATACATCGTAAGGCAATTGTTGTAGATACACATAATGATATACTGATGAAGGCGGCGGACAGAGGTGTCGTCTTCGATCAGGATCTGACTGGGAAAACACATAGCGATTTAGACAGGTGGAAAAGAGGCGGACTCGATGTGCAAATTTTTTCTGTGTATTGTGATGGCGACACTAAAAATCCCTTTGCGTATGCTAACGGGGAGATGGATAGTCTTGATGCCATAGCTGCACGCAATCCTGGTAAAATAGTAGAAGTGAAAAATTATGCAGAACTAATAAAAGCTGTGAAGCAACATAAGATTGCTGCCATGTTTGGCGTGGAAGGTGGCCACATGATAGAAGATGATTTAGATAAATTAGATTCACTCTATAATCGTGGCGCAAGATATTTAACCTTAACACACAATATTTCGCCATCATGGGCCACAAGTGCAGCAGATGAAACAACAAAAAAAGATTTGCCTCACAAAGGGCTCACAGATTTTGGCAGGCAGGTGGTGCGCCGCATGAATCAACTTGGGATAATCGTTGACGTTAGTCATGCCGGCGATCAAACTTTTTGGGATGTGATAGCGACAACTAATAAGCCTATTATCGCCTCGCATAGTTCGGTATACAGTCTTGCTCCTCACAGGCGCAATCTGAAAGACGACCAGATAAAAGCCATTGCAAGAAATGGAGGTGTAATCCAGGTAAATTTTAATCCGGGTTTTATTGACAGCAGCTTTGGCAAAAAAGAAAAAGCTTTTTTTAAAGAGCATGTAGCAGAATATGATTCGCTTTCAAAAACAAGACTGGGTGAATTTTATGCCATGGATTCCATCTATCATAAGTATGCTGGCGAAGTACAAAGCATGCGGCCGCCACTTTCCATGCTTATTGATCATATCGTTTACATCATCAATTTAGTTGGCGTTGATTATGTTGGCCTTGGCTCCGACTTTGATGGAATTAACCTTACCCCGCAGCAATTAGATGATGTTACTTCT
>JBBPZF010000809.1:0-16092 GCA_038199105.1 Chitinophagales bacterium
TTCACGGACCAGCATATTTGCATCCGCATAATTTTCTACATTGGTTTTGAAAACTTCTACCATTTTAAATGATTTTATTTTCGATTTCATTTTAGCTCTGCTTCAGTGCATAGTTGAGAACAACAATTCCGCAATCAAATGGTGTTGATTTTACTAACACCAGCTTTTGCATTGTATCAATTGCACTGAAAATTGTCATGCCACTACCAATTACAGTTGGATTAATAAAAAAATGAAACTCGTCAACCAGTTCATCTTTAATTAAAGCCGATACAAACTTTGCGCCTCCATAAGCAATGATATCTCTACCATCCTTGTTTTTCAGGCTGGTTATTTCCTGGACAAGATCATCGTTAATTACTGTTGTATTATTCCATCCATTGGCTGCCGCATCTTGTTTGCTAAGTGTTTTACTAAAAACTATTTTATCAGTGTCAGTAAACTTTCTGCCTGCTTCGTTTTCTGGATCACCAGTATTTGCAGCGATGGCGGCCCAATGAGGAATAAACCCTTCTGCAAGTTTTCGACCCAGAACAATACAGTCAACCGGGTCTGTAATTTCTTTTACATATTGTATTAGTGCATCGTCCCAATTCCACAACATCCAATCCATTTCACCGTTTGGCCCTGCAATAAATCCATCCACAGACATTTGCACCTGGAGTTTTAGTTTTCTCATCTATTTGTTTTTTGCTTTTTTTAACTGGTTGGTGTGTATCATCATTTTATAAAAAACTACCTGACAATGAATTTCGAAATTTTTTTTACGAAAAATTATTTGCTGAAAAAGTGTATTTATTTTCCGTCTAATTTATGTAAAACTTTATCTTCAACTTGTGATAATAAATATAAGATACCACTAACAACGCCATCGTTACCAAAGGCGCGAACGACATAAGAATCAGCCCATCAATGGACAAATAAGCAATGAATG
Source organism: Chitinophagales bacterium (assembly GCA_038199105.1). Lineage (GTDB taxonomy): Bacteria > Bacteroidota > Bacteroidia > Chitinophagales > Chitinophagaceae > Ginsengibacter. Next base: position 935 of record JBBPZF010000809.1, read on the forward strand.
CCGATATATAGTCTATCCCCAGGGCCACATAATTCCATTCCTTTATACGCTTCCCAACAGGAATAATTAGCAGCAGCCCGCCAATTATATGACCAATGTTTAGCTCCCAACGAAACCATTCTGGTAGGCCAAGATGCCTTATTCCTTCAATTGCCATTTCACTGTTCATAAAAAATGCACCAGGCAATATAAAAAGCGCAAGCAGACCGGTACAGATCCAATAAATTATTTTGTTGGCCTTTGATGTTTTATTGAGTATTGCAGTTGCCATTTTATTTTTTTTTATAATAATTAAATAGAAACATTTTTTACTGGAAGTCTTGAATTTAATTTTTAAAAATTTTATTCTACAAACCTACCTGCGTTCTATCAATTTATCAGGGTGCATTTACGGCAATCTACAAGGCTGATTGCGACAATCACGTTATATAATTTTTATAGTGTAAACCTTGCTTAACCCAAAAACATAAATGAGTTTTGATGCGGCTTTTAAATTGTAAAAATTAGGGAAAGCATTAATATTTTTTGGGTGCAAACCAAGATTGATAAAAAATGCAGGAATGACGAGAAGCAGTAAATAGAAGAAACTTTTCCGGGGTGGGATTTAAAAGCAATTATCTAATCTTTGCATTAGTGCCAAAGATAATTGGAGGGCATTCCGAATTTTGAAAACCGGCCTTTAATTCGTGTGTAGACAAACCTTAAGAATTTTGAATAACAGTTAATGGCACAGAATGCACTGCAGCAGCCATTTCCGTAATCAGCATTTCATCTTTTTCTATTGCATTGCCAACAACAATTACATCAGCGCCGGCCTTACAATTCAGGTAAGCCTTTTCAGGATCGGTGATGCCGCCACCAATAATTAGCGGAACGGAAATGCATTCAGCGACTCTTGCTATCATGCTTTCGGAGATGGCTCTCTTAGCGCCGCTTCCCGCATCCATATAAATTAATTTCATGCCCAGCATTTCGCCGGCCATCGCGGTACACATTACTATTTCATTTTTATCTGCCGGCAATGGCGTTGCGTTCGAAATATAAGAAACCGTAGTAGGCGCTCCGCCATCAATTACCATGTAGCCTGTGCTCATTATTTCCAGGCCGCTTTTCTTTATAAAAGGTGCACTTATCACGTGTTGGCCAATTAATAAATCTGCATTGCGGCCACTTATCAGCGAGAGGTAAAGCAAAGAATCGGCATAACGGGATATTTGATTGGGGCTACCGGGAAACAGTATCACGGGAATGGAGCAGTTGTTTTTTATGGTCTTTACACACTCATCAAGGTAGTTGGAAATAACAAGGCTGCCGCCCACTAAAAAATAATCAACCTTCGCTGCCACCGCCAGTTTAATGAGCTGGTGCATTTTTTCATTGTCCACTTTATCAGGGTCGATCAATACGGCAAATGATTTTTTACCGCATTGTTTTCTTTCGCAAAGGGAATTGTATATACCGTTTAGCTTCATTTACAATTTACAGTGGTTATGTGCAAAAATGTCAATTTTTTTGTTCTTATAAAAATTAACTATTAACAAAATACGTATTAATTGAGCGTAACGTTCATAGGCCATACTCTTTCTAATATTGTAAATTTGAAGTATGGTAAATGTTTTAAAAGAAATAAAATTTAAAACAGCCCGCAGCGGGGGAAGTGGAGGACAAAATGTAAATAAGGTGGAGACGATGGTGGAGGGATGGTTTCATGTAGCTTCCTCGGAAATATTATCGGAGAAAGAAAAGGAAATTATACATGAAAAGCTTGCCAATAAAATTACAGATAAAGGATTTCTTCTTGTCAAAAGCCAGTCTGAAAGATCGCAATTGGGAAACAAAGAAGAGGTTATTTTAAAGATGCTTCTCCTGATAAATAATGCTTTAATTAAGAGAAAAAAAAGAAAGCCGACGAAACCTACCAAAGCCTCAAAAGCAAAGAGGATAAAAGTAAAAAAAGAAAAATCACTAATAAAAGAAGGCCGCAGGAAAATAAAAAATGCCGATGATTGATTTTAAAATGTCCAAAACGCTTTTCGTCCTCTTAGCTATTTCATCACTTTTTATTTCTTTTAATGATGCAAATAAAAACGCGGCTAAGTCTACAGTAAAAATCATTTTTGTAAATAAAATAAATAATTCCAGGATTGTTTTAAACGATTCCATGTACACAAATCCGTTTAAGGAAAAATATACTGTATCCAAATTGCGGTATTATATCTCAAATGTTTTTTTTAAAAATGCTTCAGATACTTTTCCGGAAAATAACAGCTACCACCTTATTGATCAAAGCAAAGACGAATCCCAAAGCTTTAGTTTTAATGTACCTGAAGGAAGATATAATTCACTGCACTTTTTATTGGGCGTAGATAGCTTGCACAATGTCTCAGGCGCTCAAACGGATGCTCTTGATGCGGCCAATGATATGTTCTGGACCTGGAACAGCGGTTATGTAATGGCCAAGATGGAAGGCAATTCGCCTGCTTCCACAGTGATGAATAATAAATATGAATTTCATATAGGCGGTTTTTCAGGCCAATACAATGTGCTTAAAGAAGTTGTTTTTAATTTTCCGCCGGCTACTGAAGTGTTCAAAGCACATAAGACTTACACTTTCGTAATAGATGCCGACATAAATGCATGGTGGCAAAATCAGCATGATATAAAAATCGCTGATCATCCTGTTATCACCACACCAGGAATTAATGCAAAGAATATCAGCGATAATTATGCAAACATGTTTCACCTTGAAAAAGTAATTGAGGAATAAGTTACCTAACCGCCAGGGCTACACGACGAACACTTATGAAAAAAAGAAAGATCACCATATTGATTTTTATGTTTATCGTCTCCTCTGCATTTTTATTGGAGGCCGGTAAAAGGAGTACGGTTGATTTTTATGTAAATGCCATTACACCCTTAAAATTAGAAATACCCGCTGGCTGGCCGGAACCTCCATCAAATATTTTTACAAATAATCCCCTTACCGAAGAGGGCTTTCAATTAGGAAGAAAATTATTTTATGACGGGCGGCTCAGCAAAGACGGCAACTTCGCCTGTGCTTCCTGTCACCAGCAGTTTGCGGCGTTCTCGACGTATGATCATGATCTTAGTCACGGCTTTCACGACCAGTTTACAACACGCAATGCCTTACCGCTTTTTAACCTTGCCTGGAAGAAAACATATCATTGGGATGGAGGAGTGAACCACATAGAAGTGCAGGCACTTTCACCGATGACGGCGCCAAATGAAATGGCAGAAAATATTGACTCTGTTTTGTTGAAATTGCGAAAAGAATTTGCTTACGCAAGGATGTTTAAATCTGCGTTTGGCAGTACAATGATTAATAGCCAGAGAATGTTGAAAGCCATTGCACAATTTGTAGGTTCCATGGTATCGGCTAATTCAAAATATGATAAAGTAAAAAGAGGTGAAGATAGTTTTAATCGTGCTGAAGCCCATGGATATGAGCTGTTCAAAGCGCATTGTGCCAACTGCCATAAGGAGCCTTTGTTTACAGATGAATCTTATAGAAATAATGGCCTGGCTTTAAATGATTACCTGAAAGATTATGGACGTATGCGCATTACCGGCGACCCGGCAGATTCATTAAAATTTATTGTTCCTAGCCTGCGTAATGTTTCGGTTACGTTTCCTTATATGCATGATGGAAGGCTATATTCACTATATAAAGTTGTAGATCATTACCGCACGGGAATTGTCCAAAGCGCTACGCTTGATTCATCTTTGCGAAAGCCATTCAACATTACAGATGCCGAAAGGGACGAGCTCGTTTATTTTTTGCATACATTAAAAGACACTGCTTTTCTTAATAACAAAAGATTTTCCCAGCCATAATTTTCCTTCGCCTTCATTAAAGATTATAAAAGTAAATTTGAGCTTTTTTAAAAAATCCAACACTTGAGTAGCATAAAAAAATTGGCGGGACAAACAATGTGGTATGGTGTGAGTTCTATTGCTGCCCGGTTTTTATTTTATTTACTTACGCCATATTTAACCGCCAAATTATCTGTTACCGGGTATGGCGATATGAGCATCATGTATGCCGCCATTCCATTTCTGAATGTAATTTTTACCTATGGAATTGAAACGGCTTATTTCCGTTTCGCTTCAAAAGATGAATATAAAAAAGACATCTATAGCACGGCAACGATTTCAGTTTTATGTACAACTGTTTTGCTAACCACCGTTCTTATATTATCGAGATCTTCTTTAGCGCATTTATTAAGGTTGGATAATCACCGGGAGTTTATTACTTATTCAGCGCTGATCATTGCATTTGATACTTTAGCAACGTTGCCATTGGCCAAACTGCGCCTTGCACAGCGACCGCGCAAATACGCGATGGTAATGATTTCAAAAATCCTTATCCAGATTGGTATTATTTACTTTTTATTATCTGTGTGCCCAAGGTTGGCTGCTGAAAAACCTGATGGCTTTATTGCTACGTTCTATAACCGTACCTATGGTGTTGGATATATTATCATTGCCAATTTATGTGCTGCCTTTTTTGGATTGGTATTTTTATATAAAGAATTTTTTTCTTTTCAACTTAAATTCAATAAAACGGTATGGCTAACAATGATGGCTTATTCCCTGCCGTTGCTGATTGCAGGTTTTGGCGGCATGATCAATGAAACTTTTGACAGGCTTATGCTTAGCTGGCTTGCGCCCGTATCGGGCATTAACGCTGCAAAAGATGAGGTGGCTATTTATTCCGCTTGTTATAAATTATCTATTTTGATTTCACTTTTTATACAGGCTTTTCGTATGGGAGCAGAGCCTTTTTTCTTCAAACAATCGGAAGGGCAAAATCCACAGAAAGTATATGCGAGGGTGATGAAATTTTTCGTGATAACTATTACCGTTATGTTCCTGGTGGTAGCTATGTATATTGATATATGGAAATATTTCCTGAGTACTGATCCCGTTAAACTAAAGATATATTGGACCGGCCTCAAAGTTGTTCCTATCCTGCTGCTTGCAAATATGTTCCTTGGTATATATTATAATCTTTCCATTTGGTATAAGCTTACAAATAAAACTATCTCCGGTGCGTATATTACGTTGATAGGCGCGGCAATTACCCTTGTAATTAATTATATTTTTATTCCATTCTTCGGCTATATGGCTTGCGCATGGGCCACGTTTTTTTGCTATGGGAGCATGATGGTTATTTCTTTTATGTGGGGACAAAAAGCCTACCGCATTCCTTATGCATGGAAAAAGCTTTGCGCTTATATTGTAATTGTTGTGCTACTATATTTTGTTCATGAAGCAGTTATTTATTTTTTTAATGGAACTGTTGTTGGTCTTGCCTCGGCTACCTTGCTTTTGTTACTTTATTTATGGTTTATTTTGCAGGTAGAGCGCAAAGAAATTCAGCGTTTACCTGTTGTTGGAAAATACTTTTAGCGGTATTTCCTTAGCAGGTCAGTACAATAGAGACAGACAATAAAGAAAACCAAACTTGCTATCCAAAAAGAATAAAACTCAGTAATTTCAATACTCGCAGTTTCATTACAAAATTATCAGTTTGACAAAAAGCGGTTTGCAAATATTATTGAAAGACTTACAGGCACTTCCTAAAGAATGTGAATGGGTTGAGTTTAAAGTAAATAATTCTAAACCTGAAGATATTGGAGAATATATATCAGCTTTAAGTAATAGCGCTTGTTATCACAAAAAAGATTACGGATTTCTTGTTTTTGGAATTGAGAATGAAACCCATAGATTTTTAGGGACAAATTTTAAACCCACCCAAGAAAAAATAGGTAATCAGGAATGGAAAATTGGCTGGCCACTCAATTAAGCCCACGTATAGATTTTAATATTTTTGAATTTGAATATCACGAAATGAATTTTGCTTTATTTCGTATACACGCATCATCCGGCACACCGGTATCCTTCAAAGGAAAAGCATTTATAAGAATCGGGACTTATAAAAAACCTCTAAGCGAACACCCCGAAAAAGAGAGGCAAATTTGGAGTAGTAATAAACATTATCATTTTGAAAAAGAAGTGACGGTTAATAATCTTTCTGAAGATGAAGTATTGAATTTAATAGATTATCCGGGCTTCTTTGAATTATTTCAAATATCGTTGCCGGATAATCGCAGAGGGATAATTGAAAAATTAAAGCAGGAAAAAGTGATTAAAGAAGTTCATAAAGAGTATAGCATTACGAATCTCGGGGCTATACTTTTTGCAAAGGATATTAATGAATTTGAATATTTAGCAAGAAAAGCTTTACGTGTTGTTATCTATGAAGGAACTAATAAAATTGAAAGTAAAAAGGAACAGCTTGGTAAAAGAGGCTATGCAATAGGATTCGAGGGCTTAATAAAATTTATTGAAGACAAACTTCCTTCAAAAGAAATAATTGAAAAGGCTTTTAGAAAAAAAGTTACTGTATATCCTATATTAGCGGTAAGAGAGTTAGTAGCAAATGCTTTGATACATCAAGACTTCAGTGTAAAAGGTAGTTCTGCAATGGTTGAAATATTTGATGACAGAATCGAAATTACAAATCCTGGTAAACCCATAATTGATCCTTTGCGATTTGTGGATCACAGTCCTGAAAGCAGAAATGAGATTTTGGCAAGAGTTATGCGAAGATTGAATATTTGTGAAGAAAGAGGATCAGGGATAGACAAAGTTATCTTTGAATGTGAGAAGAATGGATTGCCTGCACCAGAGATAATAGCTGGAGACAACTATACCCGAATTATCCTATATGGAAACAAGAGTTTAAACGAAATGAAGAAACAGGACAAAATAAGATCGTGCTATCTGCATTCCTGTTTGAAATATGTAAATAGTGAACCTATGACTAATCAGACAATTCGTGAGAGATTTAATATTCAGGAAGTAAATGCCGCTATTGCTTCAAGAATTATAAGAGATACAGTAGATGCCGACCTAATTAAACTTGAAGATCCAGACAGTTCATCTCGTAAGTTCACAAGATATATTCCCTTTTGGGCATAATCTTATTTGATGCTAAAAGGCTTCATCTTGAAATTATTGGCACAAATGTATAGTAATCAATGACTTCCTTATTTGATGGCTATTTGATAGCGATGTTAATAATTTGTTTATTACGCTTCTGAAAAGATTACGGTTTCTGGCCACTGCAGTATCCTATCACCTTCAATCTCAATTTTGAAAAAACTTTTAAAAAAATTATTAGGCCCCATGTTGACGAGGCTGGCATCTAATGCTTCAGCGCCGGACAAGAAAGAAGTGTTTAAATCTTTAAGTAAGCTCCTCCGTAATTTAAAGGGAAGACCAGGAAAGAGAGGTATATCATTAGAGGCAGATTTTAATACCGACAAATTTATCATCTTCAGCGATCATCATAAGGGAAACAAAAGCCCTGGTGATGATTTCGCAAGAAATGAAAAAAATTACCTGGTAGCGCTTGATTACTATTTCGGCAATCGATTTCACTATATTAATTTAGGAGACAGCGAAGAATTATGGAAGTACAAACCCGAAGAAGTGATTTCAAAAAACGTAACCGCTTTGCGATCTGAAGCAAGATTTCATGCTGAAAAAAAATATTATAAAACTTTCGGCAATCATGATCTTACGTGGAAGGATAAGTTGGAAGTAGATAAGTGGTTTAATGATATTTTCGAATTGCCACTTCCGGTGTACGAAGGCATATTGCTAAACACCAAAATTAACGATAAGCCGTTAATTATTTTTTTGACACACGGCCACCAGGGCGATAAAATGAGTGATAACAATAGCTTCAGCACATGGATCGTAAGCCACATCTGGCGGCCATTACAGCGTTACCTCCAATTAAATGTAAACACACCGGCAAAAGATTTTGTACTGCGGGACCGTCACAATATTATAATGTATGAATGGAGCAGTCACAAAGAAAACTTGTTGCTTATAACAGGCCATACACATAAACCCGTGTTTGCCGCCGGCTTGTATTCTGACCATCCTAACAACAGGATCAATGAAATTAAAATTGAAAAAAGCGCAGAAAAAACTAAGCTGAAACCCAGCTATTTTAATAGTGGTTGCTGTTGCTATAGTGATGCGGATATCACAGGCATCGAAATAGCTGACGGAAAAATAAGCCTGGTGAAATGGCATTGGGAAAATGATGCATCACAAAGAGTAGTACTTGAAGAAGTTGAACTTGAAAAATTAATTATAGCACTCTAATATTGTTGTAAAAAATTTAAAAGTTTTAAGCAATAATTTTTTAATCTTTTCGGCTAATCGTCATCGTTATCCTTATTTGCACTTTTTGTTACGGTTAAAAAAGCAGCTCGTTTTGGTGAAGGCACTACACTGTTCATTCCTTTAATTCCTTTCCATAATACTTCATTAAAATCAGCATCGTTCACTTCATCTTCTTTTTTGAAATTAAATGTTGCACTTTTTTTAGATAATTTATTCACCGCGGTATTCTTTTGTGTCATGTCTGTTTGCGCAGGTAAATGATCATAAGCCGTTGCATCAGGTGTGGGAGTAAAGCAACGCCAAAGCGGCGTGGCGGCAGCATCATACTGGCTCATGGGGGGTAATCCTAAAATCAATTCTATTGTTCTTAAAATTCCAGAGGTTGAATAGGGTGTATGATCAGTAAAATTTCTTTTTACAAAAGGACCTACAATGTATGCAGGGCTTCTGTGTGCATCCACGTGATCCGGGCCATTCTGTGCATCATCTTCTACAATAAAAACAACGCTTTCTTTCCATACGGGACTCTTGCTCAGGTAATCTATAAACCTGCCTACCGCGAGGTCATTGTCTGCTGCGTATGCCAATGGAGTTGGCCGGCCGACCTTTAAGCCTTCCGTGTGGTCATTAGGAAAGCGCAATGTATTAAGTTGTGGCAAAGCGTTTATACGTATCAGTGAGTCAAAATCTCTTTTCCATTGTAGAAATCTTGTCGTGTCCAAAACCGAAAAATCAAAGCTTGTAAAATATGGGCAAAAATGATTTTTTAATACTGGTATGTTTGGCTTGTAATCATCAGCAAACTCTCCGTATGTTCGATACGATACGCCAGCTCTCTTGCAATCATTCCAGATAAAACCGTTTTTATTATTGGCAATATTCCTTGTTCCTTCTGCTCCATAATCTCCGCCGCGCCCGCCATAACTTGTTACCCATGTTTTTTCAAGATAATCAGTTGCATAAGCGCCAAGGCTCCAGTTGTGGCCATCAGCGCTCACTTCGCCATCTACATAAAAGTTATCAATCAATACAAAATCTTTTGCAATTTTATGCTGGTTGGGTGTTACTTTTTCACCAAATAAAACAAGGCTTGTATCTCCATTGCCTTCTTTCATATCACCCAGTACCTGGTCGTAAGTTCGGTTTTCTTTTATAATATAAAATACATGCTTGATAGGAGAAGGATCACCAATTTTTTGTGGAATAGGGTTACCCTCTTCGCCTTGCGAAACTGATTCTTTTAATTTTGTATAAGGTGTATTTTGATATACCTGCTGTGAATACGCTGCAAGCTTTTTTGCATCAGGCACATCAATCACTGACATTGTTCCGATAAATAATCCACCTATATACTGTTCCTTTTTTACTTTAGTAGTGTCGCCCTCCTGGTAAATAACGACATTGCCTTTTACCGCCGGGTTTGGCCCATCAGGATTTGGAAAAGATGAAAAGCCTTTACCGTTTGTTACAAAAATTTTATTGCCAATTGCTTTCACTGATGTAGGGTACCAACCCGTAGGAATAAATCCTTTGGAAACACTATGCCCCCGATCGCTTACATCAAAAACGGACAGGCAATTGTTATCAGCATTAGCGATGTATAAAGTTTTTTCATCTGGGCTTAGCCCGAGGCCATTGGTGGTAGATCCTTGCGGGGCATCTGAAAACAATGACGTAGTTAATGTTTCAATTACTTTCTTTTTTGAAACATTAATTACTGAAACAGAATTATCATTCGCATTGGCAACAAACAAATATTTACCATCGCTTGTTAAGCAAAGATCATTGGGATGCTCACCAACCTTTATTGTATTGGTAAACTGTTTTGATTGTGTATTAAATACTAATAATTTATTGCAGCCCCAGCAACTGATATACAATTCTTTTTTATCGGGCGAAAGCTTACAGGTATATCCTTCAGCAGCTAAATGATATTGCCCGATAATTTTTTTATCTGAAAGGCTTACGAGATAGAGCGAATTATTATCTTTTGTAACCACATACAATATTTTCTTTTTGTCATCTATGTCAATTCCTGTGGGCGATATTTTATTGGGCCATTTATCGCCAAGCTTAAGTGAGTCTTCTAACAAAAGTTTTTTATTCCTGATGGCATATTTCAAAATCCAGTTATCGTTTCCGCCGGATGCATATAAATATTTTTCATTGGCGCTAAATTTTAAACCCATCCAGGAAACCGCCACTTCAATGTTATCTAATATTTTACCTGATTGTACATCTATCAGTTGAATGCTTTGTGTGCTTTGGCCATTATTGGTAACAGCCATTAATTTTTTTGAATTGCTTACAGCAATATTTAAAGGAAGGTCTCCCAGCAAGTAGCCATGCCCGGCGGGTGTGAGTGACCATCCGTTTGGTAAGGTCATTTTTAAGCTGGAATCAGTGGGCGCTTGTGCATTGGAAGCTATATTGAAAGTAAAAATGCAGAGAATGAATATGGCCGCTCTTTTCATCATCGGATGTAGAATTTAATTTCCGTGAAGGTAATTCTTTGACGCTTTTTATATATCATCTTTTCATTAAGAAAATTTGGATAGAATAAAGGCAAGGCTGGCATATTCTTCTTAAAATCAGTTTGAAATTTTGACTGTAACCCTTACCTTTGCCGCCAATTTGAAAATGGACATAATTAATAACAATTTATGGCAAATATTGGTAAAGTAGTACAGATTATAGGCGCCGTTCTGGATGTGCATTTTGCGAGCGATAACAAGCTTCCGCAAATATTTAATGCATTGGAACTAATAAAGCCTAATGGGGAAAAACTTATTATGGAAGTTCAACAGCACCTTGGGGAAGACAGTGTTCGTTGTATTGCAATGGACGGCACGGAGGGACTTACACGCGGAATGGAAGTGACTGATCTTGAATCGCCAATACTTATGCCAATTGGTGATGAAATAAATGGCCGCTTATTTAATGTAACAGGTGATGCCATTGATGGCTTGCCGCAGGTAAGCAAGGTTAATGGCCACCCGATACATGCCAAGCCGCCACTTTTTGAAAATTTGAGCACTGCTTCCGAGATACTTTTTACCGGTATTAAAGTAATTGACCTGATAGAGCCTTACGCAAAAGGTGGTAAGATTGGCCTTTTTGGTGGTGCCGGTGTTGGTAAAACTGTACTGATCCAGGAACTTATTAACAACATTGCAAAAGCATATAGCGGTTTATCAGTATTTGCAGGTGTGGGTGAAAGAACGCGTGAAGGAAATGATCTTTTGCGTGAGATGATTGAAGCTGGTATTATGAAATATGGCGATAAATTTATTCATAGTATGGAAGAAGGAGGATGGGACCTTGACGCCGTGGATATGGAAGATTTAAAAGACTCAAAAGCAACTTTTGTATTTGGACAAATGAATGAGCCACCAGGCGCAAGGGCGCGGGTTGCGTTAAGTGGTTTAACCATTGCTGAATATTTCCGGGATGGCGACGGAGCCGGCAAAGGGAAAGACATTTTGTTTTTTGTTGATAATATATTTCGTTTTACACAAGCGGGTTCTGAAGTATCAGCATTGCTTGGAAGGATGCCTTCTGCGGTGGGTTACCAGCCGACACTTGCTACAGAGATGGGATTGATGCAGGAAAGAATTACATCTACCCACAATGGATCTATTACTTCTGTTCAGGCAGTATATGTGCCGGCGGATGATTTAACTGATCCGGCTCCCGCAACAACATTTGCCCACTTAGATGCAACGACTGTATTAAGCAGGAAGATCGCGGATCTGGGAATTTATCCTGCCGTGGATCCACTGGATTCAACATCAAGAATTTTGACGCCCGCTATTGTTGGCGATGAGCATTATGATTGTGCCAACCGGGTAAAACGAACGCTACAGCGTTATAAAGAATTGCAGGATATTATTGCCATTCTTGGCCTTGATGAATTGAGTGATGAAGACAAACTAACGGTGAGCCGTGCACGAAGAGTGCAACGTTTTCTCTCCCAGCCCTTTTTTGTTGCAGAACAGTTTACAGGTTTAAAAGGTGTGCTGGTTCCGATTGAAGATACTATCCGTGGCTTTAATGCAATTATGGATGGAGAAGTTGATGAATATCCGGAAGCTGCGTTCAATCTCGTGGGCAATTTAGAGGATGCCATCGCGAAAGGCAAGAAAATGATGGAAGCGGCAAGTACTTAGAGGGCAAGTAGCAAGAAGCAAGTATTGAGAAGCAAGAAGTTCTAATTGAACAAATACCATCAAGTTCTGTAAAATGAAAATACATAATTTTAAAGAATTAGTTGTTTGGCAAAAAGCAATGAATCTTGCCGTATTCACTTATCAACTTACAGGATTCTTTCCTAAAGAAGAGAAATATGGATTGATCTCCCAAATACAAAGATGCTGCGTTTCTATCCCATCTAATATTGCTGAAGGAAGTGGAAGAGTTTCAAAAAAAGAATTTCAACATTTTATCAGTATTGCAATGGGTTCATCTTTTGAGCTGGAAACACAAATGATATTAGCATTCAGGTTTAATTATATTAATGAACAGCAAGTAAACGACTTTTCAAATTCGGTATCGCCTGTTCAAAAAATGTTATTTGGTTTATATAATAGTTTAAATAATTAAGGCTTGCAATACTTGCTACCTGATACTGAAATCTTGTTACATGACTTTAGAAATCTTAACACCGGAAAAAAAAATATTTAGCGGAGATGTATATGGAGTACAGCTTCCGGGGATTGATGGCATGTTTGAAGTTTTGGAAAAACATGCTCCCTTAATAAGCGCACTAAAGGCAGGGAAACTTAAAATATTAAAAGATAAAAACTCTACTTCAGCATACGAAGTTCAAAGCGGCTTTGTAGAAGTATTGAACAATGTAACATCAGTACTAGTAGAGGGCGCTAAAGAGATATAGAAATATATATTCAACCTATTCCTGTTGTTTATCTACTCCTCTTCCTGTCTTTTGCTGTAGCTCGTTAATTCTCTTGGAAGCTTCTGCCTTAGTTAAATTTTCATTCAATGTTTCTCCTGCTTCATCAGATAGTGTTTTGAGGTAGGAATGTTGAGCACCTGTCATTGGCTCATCTCCTGTGGTCCAGTCATCGGGATTTTTTACAGTATTGGTTCCTTCAATTTTCTTATCATTAACCTGGCTATTTTGTTGATTGTTTTGATCTATACCAGTTTCATTTTTTTTATCATTCATAAATTTTTTTTAAAAAAATATTACAAAAACCGAACCACTAAGAAATATTTTCTGCAATTAATAGAGCTTAAAAGCTTATTGCATAACTGATCTTCCCACCTTGCTGAAATGAAACACAAAGAACCCTAAAGACACCAGCAAAAGAAATCCGGCGGCAAGCATAAATGTTGAGGAGAGTGATAAAGCTTTTAAAACCGGAAATATAATAATCGGAGATAAGAACTGCCCTAAAAACCAAAAAGTTGTAAGCTTTCCAATTTCCTTTCCCCTTATTTCAGGCGGAACAATTTTCATTACCCACATATTAGTATTTGGAATCATCATACCCATACCTAATCCTGATAGCATCATCGCAATTATAACCAGCAGATAACTGTGCGAGATAGATATGCATACAAACCCTGCAGCCATAAGAAAGTAGCCTATAGCAAAAACAGAAAGGAAACCAAACCGGCTTTTTATTTTTGAATAAGAGAACGACGAAATCGCTGAAAATGCCGTGCTTGCTGCAATAGCAGCTCCTATCAGTGAATTTTTTTCAGCTCCCATTGCTTTTAGATAAAAGGGTATTTGCACAGGTATTAAGAAAAAAACAATCCACATAAACATCGTATTGAAAAATAGCATCCATATTATTCCGGGTGCCTGTATGTGTTCATTAACCAGCTTATTTTTTTGAACAATTGCAGGCTCTTCAAGAAACTTAATGGCAAGCGGAAGAACCAATAAAGAAAATAAATAAATAAGGAAAGGATATCTCCAGCCAACATCTGCAAGAATGCCGCCCAATCCAATAAAGAGTATGCCGCCAAGTGACATAAACGCTATCTGCAGACCAACAAACTTTTGTCGCTCCATACCTTCAAAGTAGTCGGCTATTAATGTGATTACTATGGTCATGGACATGCCTACTGACAAGCCAAGTACAGCCCTCGATACCAGGATGTGATAAATGTTATTAAGATAATAACCGGCCGACCCTGATATGGCATAGAGTACCAATGAAAACCATAAGATTCTTAATCTGCCGTACCTGTCAATAAGCCTTCCTGTAATTGGTGAGAAAATCGCAATCATTAAAGCAGGAATGGTCAATACCAGCTTAACAAGAAACGCTGCATTTTTAACCTGCGAGAAAACCTTCGCCATTTGTGGCAATGCCGGAGAAATAGTAATCACAGACATGATGGTAAGACTGCTTACAAGAAGAAGCGTAAGCTTTAATTTCCATGTTTTATTTGACATTGATATCGCTTAATATTATTAAGTGCTTATAAATTTTTCCACCCGGTGGAGGATGTATACTTTTTAAGGTGAGATCTCACAAGTTATTCATCTAAAATAATTTGTTGCCAGTCTAAAAGCGGCATTTGACAGAAGGCGCAATTAGCGATTGATTATCTTTAGTTGATATGATTTCAAAAGTAAACTTAAAATTGGTTATTTATGAAAATCGGTAACCTGGCTTTAATTATTATCTCCTGTTTGTTTTTTTCATGGAATAGACAAAAACAAACTATCACTCAAGCGCCGGAGAGAAGGCCAAATATTGTATTGATTTTAGCGGACGATCTTGGCTATTCAGACCTTGGATGTTTTGGAAGTGAAATTTCTACACCCAACATTGATGCGCTTGCAAATCATGGTCAAATATTCACCAATTTTTATACAGCAGCTACCTGCTCACCATCAAGGGCCATGTTACTAACGGGAACGGATAACCATATTGCGGGGTTAGGAA
>JBBPZF010000810.1:0-2165 GCA_038199105.1 Chitinophagales bacterium
CTTTTCCCGCTTCCACATTTATATTTCTTGAGGAATCAACTGAAGATTCATCTTTTACATTGATAGCGATACTACCAGGAGTAATTTGTCTAAAATCTGAAACGCTTGCGAAGGTGGCGTTATCATTAAAAACATTTGTACCATTCGATGAAATGGTAACTGCTGGTTGCGAAGTAGAATCAGTAATAGCATTTACGTAACGCACAAAAGCATTTCCTGTGGTGGTAGGAAGGCTGTCAAGATTGTCTTTCACGAGCATATTTCTATAAGTTCCGTTTGCGCCAACCACAAATAATGAATAGTATGCACTGTCTTCAAAAACGTGGCTGCCGGTAGCAAGCGTGGCTCCTGAATAGAAGTCATAGGAGGTAACTTCCCTGCTTCCAATATACACGCCGATGTATCCACCGGTATAGCTTGTGTATGCAAGCGGAGAATTCGTAAGATTGTTGTTAGAAAGGGCAACGCCGATTGAAGGCTGATCAGCTGTAAGATTAAATGCCATCAGGCGTGCCACGGGGCTTTGCGTGGTGGTATCCACTGTTTTTTTACAGGCACTAAATACAAATGAAATGGTTAGAAAAGCAGCCAAAGGAATTACGCCTTTTCTCAAATACGAAATTAATTTTTTCATAGTACGATAAATTTCTAAGAATTTTGATTGAAATAATGAGCCTATATATGCGAAAAAATAATGCCATATATAATGTATGGTAGTTAAAACTGAATTTATATTTTTATCTTATTATTTTCTTAACAAAACAAATAAGTTCAATAACTGATCTTAATAAAAATGAAAAATAAAATCAGTAAGTGAGAAATTAAAATATTCTAATTTCACAAAAGCTTTGATGTAGAAACAATTAACGCATCATTCGATTTCGCTGGTATCATTTTTGTCAACGCTAATAATTCCTTCAACCAATAACATTCATCAATGAAAATTTTCTTAGTAATTCTTGCAAGCTGTTTTGCGTCATTGGTGAGCACGGCTCAAAATTTTCATATAAATCTTTTCGTGGGTACATCTAATTACCAGGGTGATTTGCAGGAAAAAAGATTTACATTTTCTCAATCACATTTTGCCGGCGGGTTGGGGGTTTCGTATGACCTGACAGACAAATTTTCTATACGGTCAGGAGTGATGCTGGGCAGGGTTTCAGGCGATGATAAGTATGGATCCAGGAATCAATCCAGAAATTTAAATTTCACTTCCAACCTTACTGAAGTAAACATGGCATTGCAATATTATATTATACCCCTTGCTGATCACGCTTTGACGCCTTATGTTTTCGCAGGCGTTGCTATATATCATTTCGATCCTTATACGTTTGATACATCTGGTGCAAAGTATTACCTTAAGCCCTTAAGCACTGAAGGCGAAAGCTTCGTTGACGGCGTAAAAAATTATAAGCTTACACAGTTTGCTATTCCGTTTGGCGGAGGTGTAAAATTATCTTTAAGCGATAATGTAAATGTTGGGATAGAATTTGGCCTGAGAAAATCATTTACCGATTACCTGGATGATGTCGGCGGACCTTATGCAGATCAAAATTTGCTCTTAATTAATCGCGGAGCAAAAGCTGTAGAACTTGCATACCGCGGTGCGGAGTTAAAAAACGGCGATCCATATCCTGTTGCCAATACAGTTCGCGGAGGCCCTAAGAATAAAGATTGGTATTACTTCACTGGTTTTACTGCATCATTTACACTCGGCAATGGAGGGTTAGGTACAGGCAGCGGAAGGCATACAAAATATGGCTGCCCCGCGAACGTTAATTAGGCCTGTTCCTAAAATTATCAATCAATTTTTTAAAGTCTCGATAAAAGCTCTTATCAAGACTTATCACCTTCACAACTTACCTTTGCCATCTTATGGCATACAATAATTTACAGGATTTTATAGATGTTTTGGAGAAGGAAGGAGAGTTAATAAGAATTAAAAGTTACGTAAATCCTCACCTGGAAATTGCTGAGATCACTGATAGGATAAGCAAAAATAATAACGGTGGTAAGGCTTTACTTTTTGAAAATACCGGTTACGATTTTCCGGTATTGATGAATGCCTATGGAAGCGAAAAACGAATGTGCCTTGCACTTGGCGTGAAGAATCTTAATGATGTAGCGCACGATATTGAAAGCCTGTTTCAGTTGCTTTCTTCCCC
>JBBPZF010000811.1:0-4050 GCA_038199105.1 Chitinophagales bacterium
ATAAAAAGGTTGCTTCAATAGATGAAAAAAATAAATAAAACAGGCAAATCTTATAATTGAATGTATATTATACAATACATTATTACTTTGAGGAAGCCATTTATATACCATCTTAAAATCACCTATTATATCTCCAAATAAATTCATTAGAAAGCTCAGGCACAAATAGATAATTACAGGTTTTAAAAAGGCAGGCTGTTTTGGCTTGACGAATAAAACTACTAGTGGGATAATAGGTGCCCATACCTCGGACCAATCAACAATTAATTTAAGGATGTTTACCATTTTTACAATGCACTAATACTTTATATGATGCCACAGAATCTCAAAAATATATCTATTATTTATAAATAGATTTATTAACTGATTTCAGAATTATGGGAAATGAAATGTGGGTATTATATTCGGTTAATAAAAACCTAAATAATTATTTATGAAGCAGATAATTTCATTATTAAAATCCTTTTTAATTGTCCTTATTTTGGTAATAACATTGTCAATTACCATTATTTCATGTAATCAACCTGATACTTCAACAAATGGTCAGACCGTTAAGGATACTTCGGGTGCAAACGCAGATAGTAATGAGAATAGTATGTCTTTGGATAGCAGTAAAACTCAAAGTGATAGTACTGCGAAATTAACAGGCGGCCTTATTGATTTAAGAACAGCCTATACGAATTTTACAAAACGATACGGACTTCCGAAATTTCACAAATTGAAAATTATTCCGTACCAAAGAGATGCAAGTGATGATGTAAGACTGTGGGTATATGCAATGAAAAGTGATTTGGAAACTGACATTATAGGGACTCCATTCGTTATTTCAAAAGATGGCACAGGGGAGGATCCCGCCTCATTACCTCATGCTGTGAAATGGACTGCTTTAGTTCTGCTTAAAGCTGAGGCGATAAAAATATACAGAGCATCACCTGTATCTGTAAATTACTTAGACCTGAAGCCAATTATTGAAACTGATGCGACCGCTAAAAAAGATGCGGTATTGACATATGCATCATTCCAAATATTAAAAAATGGAGCTGATACCAAGGCTATCTTAAAGCCATCACCTCCTTATTTTACGTTGACTTCTAATGTTCAAATTAAGAAATAAATCTTCCCCAACATTGGTCCAAGGTGTGTCAAGAAGTAAGAGAGTAGAATAGTTCTTTTACATGCTGTTTAACTGATGAGAGTGGGCCACTCATACACGCTGTTCAGGCGGAGTGTATAAACCACTTCATGCTGCTTCAATTAAAAGTTGAGGTAGTGAGCGATGAAGAAAAGGTGGTGCAAACCATCAGGTGAGTGTAAAGGAGTTGAGCGAAAGCGAATCGTTGAAGACATGTCGAAACAAGACAGACCACCATAACCCACTGCAACCACATTGGCAATTGTGTAGCGATCCTATAGAATACAGGTTTTCATCAGCAAGATTTTATGAAACGGCTGATGATGAATTTAAGATGCTTATTCATTATATGGAAAAATTATAATTGAAGAACGGCGGACACCCGCCAGGAAGAAGGGTAATTTCGTTATAAGCAGGGCAACCTGCCCACTGTTGGCGCAAGGTTGGCCCCTTACTGGCGCAGTGTGAGAGATCCTATTATTAATTTACCAGGAATTTGCCTCGAATCATAGCGCACTAAGAAGTTGGCAGACTAAAACAAAAAACAGACCCTTTGCCTTCTTCACTTTTAAAAGTAATAGTACCGGAATGCCGGTTGATTATTTCAGAGCAGATATATAAACCTAATCCTAACCCGGGATAGGTATTAGTTCCTACATTTGAAACACGAAAAAAACGGGTAAAGAGCTTTGGTTGCTCTGATAGTGGAATACCAATTCCAAAATCCTGTACACAGCACTTTATTTCATTTTGGCCGGGTATTGTTGAAATTACAATATCGCTTGCGCCCGTAGAATACTTTATTGCATTTGTAATTAAGTTAGTGAGAACCTGGCCAATACGGTTTCTATCACCAACAATAGTTCTTGTTTCTGAAATATGTTGTTGAATTTTATGTGTCTTCGTTGTACGCTGTATTTCACCTGATATTTCTTTCACAAGCTCATTAAAATCAAAAGAATCTTCATCATAATGCAATTGCATTTCTCCAACATTTGCTTTTGTGGCATCAAGAAGATCGGAGATAAGCCTCGTTAATTTATTTATCTGCTTATCCATATTTATAAGCATACCTGAAGCCTCACTGTGCCCTTCGTTCTCCAGCTGCATTTGCAAAATTTGAGTAAATGCTTTAAGACTTGTTACAGGAGTTTTTAATTCATGGCTTGCCAGGCTTATAAATTCGTCTTTTTCCCGCATCAATAATTCTAAAGCCTGGTGGGCCGCTTCCTGTTCCGTTATGTCGGTAAGGCTCCCTATATATCCCTTTCCCATTTGCTGCAATGGATTACTCTCCGCCAATACCCACCTGTATTCACCATCCTTTGTTCTCACTCTAAACTTAGACTGAAAAGGTATTCTTGCCTCAAAACACTTTCTAAATTTTAAATATTGGGGTTCTGCATCATCAGGATGAAATGCTTTTTGCCAACCTTTATTAATGCTTTCCTCAAAAGACAATCCTGTAAAATCGCACCAGGGCTTATTTACATAGGTGCATAGCGCCTCCGCATTTACTTTCCATATCATAAATGGGGATTGATCTGCAACATCACGAAAGTAATCTTCATTGATTTTCGATTGCAACGCCTTAAGCTCCGCATTTTTTCTTTCAGTAATATCAACAGTAATATTTATGGCGTCTTCCATTTTGTTATCCTTACCCCTGCTAAATACTACAGCATAAGTATGAACCCAGATATAATTTCCATTTTTATGCCTCATCCTGTATTCGAATTCAATAATGTTATTGTCATTATAGTCAGGATAAGTCTCATTTGCCACAACAACTGCTTTCCCGTTTTCCTCAACAATTTTAGGTGCATCTTCAGGATGAATCAAGGATACAAGGTATTCAAACCCACCGTCTAAAACGTCCTGTGCCTTGTATCCTAACATGGTTTGTATAGTGTTATTTACATAGCGGTATTTACCTGTGTTAACATTAAAAACCGTTATGAGCCCCGGGGTAAGCTCCGATATTTTATTTGTGAAATGTGTTATCTCAATAAGCCTGCTGTTTGCTTCATTTACTTCAGTAGCATCATGCATAGTTACTACTGCCCCCACAACTTTGCCGACTGCATCTTTTACCTGGTTACCACTTGCATACATCAACTTACTTTCACCATTGCCTGGCTTAATAAGCATTTTAGCATTGGTAACTTTTTCACCTTTCCAAGCCCGGTATAGGGGCACATCTTCTTTCTTCATTAATCCTGAACCATCAGGATAATAAAGATTATAATGCTGGGCCCAATCATCAGGAGATAAAGGTTCCAGTGGCTGGTGATGGATCTTTTCAATTGCTGCATTAAACAAGACAAGAACGCCATCTTCATCGCAGGCAACGATTCCGTCCGCTACATTCTGTAATACTGCCTCGAAAAAGCTAATGTCGAAATTCATTGTTGGGATTGATAATAACAATTAAAACTAAACATTTGTTTCCTGCACAGGTATATTTTCAATACTTACCCGGAAGTGTCTTTAGTTGTTTTCAGCAACCCAATGCCGGTAAAGAAAAATATAAGGCCAAGTATACCATATACCGTAATCATTTTTATGTTTGATGATCCTTTGCCTGCATTGACAAAACTAATTGCTGCAGCTACCAACCCAACGATACCTAAAATAGTAAGTATAATTCCAAACATTTTCTTTTCCATATCTAAAAGTTTACTAAAGCGTTCTTGCAAAATACAGGCCGTGAAAATTTATTGGCTATGAAATGAAGATACTAAACTTTGGAAACCAGGAACAGTTGACTAATCTTGTAAGAACCATTGATAGTTTAATACAAAATCATCAAAAGAATCCTTTGATAATAACAAAAAACGTCATAAGCCCAGGGTTGAGCGTCCGCTTGTGACACGAATTGAAAAGAATCTTCAAGTAGAGAATCTATAGAGTGTTAT
>JBBPZF010000812.1:0-2697 GCA_038199105.1 Chitinophagales bacterium
AAGCTTGATGTAAATGTAGTGCTTAGATTTAAAAGTTGCAAGAAAATTTAAAACAATCGTTTATAAAAAATTCCCGCCTACTAATTCTCTATTAATAATCATTCAGTGCCTTTTTCGAAAGCGTGATCAGTTCTTCTTGTGCCGCCGTATAATTCGTATTCTAATAAGCGGCAATCTATTTTACCTGTATAAAATTCTATTTTACGTTTAGCTTTTAATCCTATCTTTTTTGCCAGATCAAGATTTCCCGTAAAAACATAGCCGGTATAGCCTTTACATTTTTTCTTTAAAAAGTCACCTATTCTACCATAAGTTTCTTCAAGTTCTGTTTTGTCACCCATCCGCTCGCCATACTCAGGATTAAGATAAATAACGCCGGGCTTCTCCTGGGGAATTTCGCTCTCTTCAAAATCACAGATGGCAAAATCAATAAATTCCTTTACCCCTGCAGCAGCGGCATTGATTTTGGAAATATTGATTGCGTCTTTGCTTATGTCCGAAGCAATAATTTTTATTTCGGGCAGCTTAGTTATTTGATCATTCAGTCTTTGTTTCTCTTGCAAATAAAAGTTATCATCAAAACCAATAACATGCATAAAGCCATAGTTATCTCTGAATAAACCGGGCCTTCGGTTGGTTGCCAATAATGCAGCCTCAATAGCGATGGTCGAGGATCCGCACATAGGATTTATAAAATTAGATTGCTTGTCCCAATTAGTTGCGAGCAGTGTCGCAGCAGCAAGAGACTCCATCATTGGCGCTTGGCCTGGAATTTTTCTATATCCATGTTTCGATAAAGTTTCACCTGAAGTATCAATAAATATTTCTGTGATGCCATCTTTCCAAAATAAATTGATCACGGTGTTTTGCAATTGCGGTCCTGAATCCGGCCTCACATCTTTTATTTTACGAAAGCGGTCAACAATAGCATCCTTTACCCTAACGTTTACAAACAAAGAATTATTAACGGATGGATCATCAACGAAACTTGTTACGGAAAAATATCCTTTTTCATCGATGATGTTTTCCCAATCTACCTGAGATACATCATCATACAATTCATCCGGGTTGTTGCAGGAAAAAGATTTCAATGAATATAAAACCTGGCTGGCACAACGCAAGTTTAAGTTCAGCCTTATACAATCATTCAGGCTGCCATAAAATTCAACTCCGGTAGGGAAAACTCTGTCAACTTTAAAACCTAACTCTATTATCTCAGCTTGTAAATATTGAGACAATCGTTTACTGCAGGTTATAATTATTTTTCGCTGTTCATTGAAAGATGACATATAAAAAAACTTAGAGATTAGTAACTATGTAAATAGGGTTTGAAAAGATAAGCTGATAAAAAATTGTAGCGAACAATTTAGCTTCCGCATTATATTTAGTATTTTTTTTTAAGTTTTAAAATTTTCCCTTTTACAAAATCTTGTATTCTTCCTGGTGTTATTTTTTTAAAGGCCTTCCAAAAATAACGTGGCACATCGTGTTTTAAATAAAAAAAAATAGGATGGTTATATCTATATAATGCTTTATCAAGATGCATGCTTAGGTGTCCGCTTTTGATATTATTATTTTCTAAATAAGCTTTAAGCCATCTTAAAAAATACTCTCTGACCGCGTGATATTTTCCCGTTTCCTTAACCCACGTTACTATAGATCCCAAACGCTGCCTGTATAAATTATTACAAGCCGATGAGATATAAATTTTTTCTTTTAAATACATCTTGGATAGAAACGCCTGATCCTCGTACAAAGCATACTCCCTGGCAAATGATTCTTCAAACATACCGCTTCTTTCCAAGGCTTCTTTTTTTATCATAAGGCCAGATGGCACCGGGGCTGCGCCTTTACCCAATGGATAAAGGGATAATATAAGTTCATTGGGCTCATAAATACATTCTGCATCAACTCCAACTGGAATTTCTTTATCCCGCCTCACGCCCTGTTCCCACTCATTCCAGTATAGGGATGCTTCTGCAACCATGCCAATACCAGGATTTCTTTGAAAAATGGATACTTGTGTGATTAATTTATTTTCCAACCAAACATCATCCGCATCCAGAAACGCGATAAATTCACCATTGGAATTTTTGATTCCATAATTGCGGCTGGCGCTTAACCCTTTGTTTATATGTTTATTATGCTCATGGTAATAAATCTGACCCGAATATTTACGTGCATATTGCAACGCAATATCGCTGCTTCCATCTGCTGAGCCATCATCTATTAATAACAGTTCCCAACATTTATAAGATTGATTTATTACACTTACTATTGCTTCCTGCAAAAATAATTTTTCATTAAAGAAACAAATGATAACAGAAATCAACGGCTCGAAAGAAAGTGCACTTTCTAATTTTTTCTGCACGTCATTATCGCAAAAATTGTTCTGGGAAATATATTTTTTCAACCAAATCAGGAAACGCTTTCTTACATAATAATAGTTTCCATTATCGAATGATTTCCCGATAAGAGAGTCAGGCCTTTGCCTGTAGCGATTATTACAGGCAGATGAAATAAAAATATTTTCATTCAGATAAATCTTACTCAGGAAGACCTGGTCTTCATACATACCTTTAAATGAATCATCAAAGCCTCCGTACTTCTGAAGTACATTCTTTTTAATAATTACACCGCACATGCATGGCGCTGCGCCATCTCCCAGTGGATAAAGCATTAGCAGGAGTTGCGGAG
>JBBPZF010000813.1:0-11633 GCA_038199105.1 Chitinophagales bacterium
ATCATTTAAGTAAAGTAATGGGTACATCTACCTGCGATATGCTGGTGGCACCGGCAAAAGATATAGAAGGCAAATTAGTGAATGGAATATGCGGGCAGGTGCTGGGGTCAGTTATTCCCGGCATGATTGGTATGGAGGCTGGCCAGTCAGCGTTTGGTGACACTTATGCGTGGTTTAAGAATATTTTGCTGTGGCCTTTGCAGAATTTATTGGCATCTTCTTCAGTGATTGATAAAGACACATCCGATAATTTAATAAAAGAATTAAGTGATAAATTAATTGCTGAGCTTTCAAAAGCTGCTGAAAAAATGCCCGTGAGTGACGATGATGAATTAAGTGTTGATTGGTTGAATGGAAGGCGAACCCCTGATGCAAACCAGTTGTTACAAGCCGCAATAAGCGGATTAAATTTGGGGACTGATGCTCCCCGCATTTTCAAATCATTAGTGGAAGCAACCTGTTTTGGAGCCAAAGCAATTGTCGACAGGTTTAATACGCAAGGTGTGCAGGTTAAAGGTCTCATTGGTTTAGGTGGTGTTGCACGAAAGTCGCCATACATTATGCAAACAATGGCTGATGTAATGGATATGCCCATTCGCATTCATAAATCGGAACAAACCTGTGCTGCTGGGGCAGCGATGTTTGCTGCAACCGCGGCAGGCATTTATGATAAAGTAGAAGATGCTATGGCAGCAATGGGGCAGGGATTTGATAAAGAATATTTTCCCCGGAAAGAAAATGTAACCATCTATAAAAAGAGATATAAGAAATACCAGGATTTGGGAAATTGTATTGAACAACAAATAACAACTTAAAGTGATTTTATCAAAATACGATCATATTCAGCAGGAGGCTTATGATGCAAACATGCAACTGCCAAAGTTAGGCTTGGTGCTGTTTACATTCGGCAATGTGAGTGCCGCTGATAATTCATTAGGAGTGTTCGCCATAAAACCAAGCGGTGTGCCTTATGAAGAACTTACTCCTGCAAAAATGGTGATAGTAGATTTCGAAGGAAAAACAGTGGAAGGAAATTTACGTCCTTCGTCTGATACAAAAACACATGCCGTATTATATAAGCATTGGAATAAAATTAACGGTATAGCACACACGCACTCCACGTACGCCACTTCCTGGGCACAGGCGCAAACGGATATCCCTATATATGGCACTACACATGCTGATCACAATACAGTGGATATTCCCTGCGCACCTCCAATGGATGATGATATGATACGCGGCGATTATGAATACGAGACAGGCTTTCAAATCATGAATCATTTCAAAAAGAAAAGCCTAAGCTATGAAGAAGTGGAGATGGTATTGGTGGGGAATCATGCGCCGTTTACATGGGGCACCTCCGCAGCAAAAGCAGTATATAACAGCGCTGTACTGGAGAGTGTTGCTCAAATGGCTTACCTCACACAGTCAATAAATGCGGATGCGTTGCGCCTGAAAGACGCGCTGATAAAAAAACATTACGAACGTAAACATGGTGAGGGAAGTTATTATGGGCAATGAAAATTAACTAAGACAATGTAAAACTGATAAGCTTTTATTTCAATGTCTTTTCCCCTCCGAAAAAAATAAAATTTAATAACCAAGAAGAAGAAAATTAACATGGAAGATTTTAAAAAACTTGAAGTGTGGTTTGCCACAGGAAGCCAGCATTTGTATGGTGAAGAAACCCTAAAGATGGTTGCTGAACATTCGCAGGCAATAGCAAAATCGTTCAATGATACAGAGCAGATTCCCGTAAGTGTAATTTTTAAGCCAACTGTAAAAACGGAAGAAGAAATTTTCTCCCTCTGCCAGCAGGCAAATGTTGCCACAAACTGCATTGGCATTATTGCCTGGATGCATACTTTTTCGCCAGCAAAGATGTGGATCGGGGGATTAAAGATTTTACAGAAGCCCTTATGCCATTTGCACACGCAATTCAACAGGGATATTCCATGGAACAATATTGACATGGATTTTATGAACCTGAACCAAAGCGCACATGGCGACAGGGAGTTTGGCTTCATCATGACGCGTATGCGTACACGAAGAAAGGTGGTGGTTGGCCATTGGCAAGATCCGAAAGTAATGGAGAAAATAAATGTTTGGACGCGGGCAGCTGAAGCATGGCATGATTGGCAGGGCGCAAAATTTGTGCGCTTCGGTGATAATATGCGGCAGGTGGCCGTAACCGAGGGCGATAAAGTAGAAGCGCAACTGCAGTTTGGGTATTCAGTGAATACGCATGGTGTGGGTGATCTTGTGAAAGTTATTAACGAGGTAAGCGATAAGCGCATTGATAGCCTGATAGATGAATATAATGATCAATATTCGCTGGCTGATAGTCTAACAAAAGATGGTAAAAACTATTCTTCCCTGCAGGAGGCAGCAAAGATTGAACTTGGCCTCAGAAGCTTTATGGAACAGGGAAATTTTAAAGGCTTTACAGACACATTCGAAGATTTACATGGTATGGCCCAATTACCGGGGATTGCTGCACAACGCCTGATGGCTGCGGGGTATGGCTTTGCCGGAGAAGGTGATTGGAAAACTTCTGCGCTGGTACGTGCTATGAAAGTGATGGCCACAGGGCTGAAGGGCGGCAATTCTTTTATGGAAGATTATACTTATCATTTTGATCCGGATAACCAAATGGTATTAGGCTCTCACATGCTTGAGATTTGCCCTTCGATTGCTGATGGTAAGCCTTCGTGTGAGGTTCATCCGCTGGGCATCGGTGGCAAGGCTGATCCTGTTCGGTTAGTCTTTAACGTTAGTGCAGGGGAAGCGCTCAATGCTTCTATAATTGATATGGGAAACAGGTTTCGGTTACTTGTGAATGAGGTTAAGGCTGTTGCACCTGAGCATGATCTTCCTAACCTTCCTGTGGCCAGGGTACTGTGGAAGCCTTATCCCGATATGAATACCGGCTGTGCTGCATGGATACTGGCCGGCGGTGCACATCACACTTGTTATAGTCAAAACCTTACGGCTGAGCATCTGGAAGATTTTGCAGATATGGCGGGCATCGAAACTGTTTTCATTGATAAAGAAACAAAACTCCGCACGCTAAAAAATGAGCTGCGGTGGAGCGAGGTTTATTACCAGTTGAATAATAAATAAAATGCTGTTTGATTAGCCAGGCAATTGTAAAAATATGCCCGGCATAAAAAGTTTTGGCTTGCCTGAATGTAAGGTGATACTAAACAGACAGGAAATTGAAAAAAAACATATGCGGGAATCTTGATTTTTTTTATTTTTTTCTGAAATAATAATTGAATATTTGTTTAACCATTATAAAAGCTTGTATATAATATTTCCTTGGCAAAAGAAAGCAGCACAATTAGCAATAACCGCTCAAAAAATCTAACTGTTAAACCTTTAAATTACGATTGCGCATGAACCAGAATCTTGCAACAGCAGACTACATTGTTTTTATTATTTATTTCATTATTGTAGCCGGCTATGGCTATACCATTTATCACCGGCGTAAAAGAAACGAGCATGATGCCAAAGCTTTTTTCTTAGCCGAGGGAACCCTTACCTGGTGGGCAATTGGCGCATCGCTTATCGCCTCTAATATTTCTGCTGAGCAGTTTATCGGTATGAGCGGTGAAGGTTTTTTCCTGGGTATCGCTGTTGCAGCATACGAATGGATAGCAGCCATTGCGCTGATCATTGTAGCAGTTTGGTTTATTCCGGTTTATTTGAAAAATAAGATTTATACCATGCCGCAGTTTTTGAAAACGCGGTATAATGAATCGGTAGCATTGATCATGGCGATCTTTTGGTTGTTTCTTTATGTATTTGTAAATCTTACTTCCATTTTGTATCTCGGCTCGGTTGCTATCAATGGCTTGGTAGGAGGCGATTACCTGCATGTGATAATGATCGGGCTTGCCATTTTTGCATTGATAATTTCATTAGGTGGTATGAAGGTGATTGGGTACACAGATGTAATACAGGTAGCGGTTTTAATTATTGGTGGCCTCGTTACTACCTACATTGCCTTAACGGTTGTGGGAGAAAAGTTTGGTGTAGGAAGTAGCGCCATAGCAGGTTTCAAAGCGTTAGTCCACAACGCACCGGAGCATTTCAAGATGATCATACCAAGGCCAACCGCAACATCTACGCAAACAGAGGTAGATAAATACATCACATTTCCGGGAATCGCTTCTTACCTGGCCGGTATCTGGATCATAAATCTTAACTACTGGGGATGTAATCAATATATTACGCAACGGGCGTTAGGCGCTGATTTGCAAACGGCACGCACAGGGATTTTATTTGCGGGTATTTTAAAATTGCTAATGCCGGTGATAGTGATGCTGCCCGGTATCGCTGCTTATGTTTTGTATTCTAAAGGGTATTTACCGCAATTGGTCGGCGGTAAAGATGGTGCCTATTCTGCAGTGCTTACCTTTTTGCCAACAGGCTTAAAAGGCTTGTCTGTAGCGGCTTTAACGGCAGCTATTGTTGCCTCCCTTGCGGGTAAGGTAAATAGTATCTCTACCATTTACACATTGGATGTCCATAAAAAATATATTGGCAAAGACCTGGATGAAAGAAAGCAGGTGATCGTAGGAAGGGTAACGGTTTTTGTAGCTATGATACTTGCTATTCTTTTTACCTGGAACGATTTGCTTGGCATCGGCGGCGTGGGCGGCTTTACTTATATTCAAAAATATACCGGCTTCATAAGCCCGGGTGTGTTTGCAATGTTCTTCCTTGGAATGTTCTGGAAACGTACCACCGGCCTTGCAGCGATTGTTGGTGTAATTGCCGGCTTCGTATTGTCAGTTTTCTTTAATGAATTTGCACCACAGGTTTTAGGGCATGAAAACTTTTTGTATACGGCATATAACAATGGCAAAGGCGGCTTTGAAATTCCATTTCATATTTGCATGGGCTTGTCTTTCGTATTTACGATGATCTTAATGATTGCTATAAGCCTCGGCGGCCCTAAAATAAATGCAAAAGCTTTTGAACTGGATAAATCCATGTTTAAGTTAAGGCCGCAAACACTTGTATTAATTATTCTTACCCTTTTATTAATTTCCGCTTTGTATGTGAAATTTTGGTAGATAAATTTGTACCAGCTTTTAAAAAAATAATATAGGAGAGATAAATATGCCGGGCAATGACATCGCTGAATACCGGCACCACGACAGGATGCTTATCGCTGTAGATTGTATCATCTTCGGTTTCGATGGCAAAAATTTAAAAGCATTACTTATAAAGCGAGGTTTTGAACCGCAGTTGGGTAATTGGTCGCTGATGGGTGGGTTTGTAAATAAAGATGAAGCCGTGGAGCAAGCAGCTTTCCGCATCCTCGAAAGACTAACAGGCTTAACTGATATTTACCTCGAACAGTTATTTACTTTTGGCAATGTAAACCGCGACCCCGGCGGAAGGGTAATCTCCATTGCTTATTTTGCCCTTATCAAAATTAATAGCTATTCCCGGGAACTGATGAAAGAGCATAATGCCAAATGGTTTGAAATAGGAAAAATTCCCAAAATGATATTTGATCATAAAAACATGGTACTATTAGCCAAGGAGCGCTTGCAGCAAAAGGCAGCTAATCATCCTATTGGCTTTGAATTGCTTCCTGAAAAATTTACATTGCCCCAATTACAAAATCTGTATGAAGCGATCTTTGAAATTACATTTGATAAAAGAAACTTTTCCCGTAAAATATTATCTCTTCATATTTTGCAAAAATTAAAAGAGAAAGAAAAATTGAGTTCACGCCGTGGCGCTTTTTATTACATGTTCGATGATGCCAAGTATAAAAAACTTGCGCAGGAGGGTTTAAAATTTATTTAGGTTGCGTTTATTTTTTTTTAATAGCAAATGCTTTCATAGGCGCATCGTGATAATATGAGCAGAATTTTCATGAAGACCTGCAATGTATACATTCGATCCATTCCTAAAAGAATCATGGATGACTTTTGCTTATAATTTATTTTTTTGAAAAACCGGGTAGACATTCGCAAGGAAAATCTTGTGTTCTAGATTTGACAAAAATCGTTTGCAAGAATAAGTAGTAAAGAAGAATTACTTAGTCACAATTCCCACGACATTTTTTGGTGTACTATCCGGGTAAATGATGATATCAAAAACAGAAACGGGAAGATCTTTTTTTGCAATGTCTAGTGCACTAATTGTTTTGCTATCAAATAACGCATCGGTATTGCAACCTTTGCACGTTAACAGCAGCGCTGTTTTCTTAAAATTTATATTTCCATTTTGTGACGGTTCAATCATAAATGCGAGATCAGAATTATTGCCATAAATTTCAAAGTCATTCTCATTTAACCTGAGCAACTCTTTTATACCGGTACCGTGATGGATGCCACTTTTAAGCTTCCATTCATTTATGCTTAAAACCTTATCAGTATTTGCACCACTTTCTGTGGGAAGATTCGTACTTATCAATATGTATTCAATGCCTGATAAATTGATTTCATCTTTCCAAACAAATACAACCTGCCTGTTGCTTCCGCCAAACAACACGGAACACTTCTTCAATGCTTTTTCAGAAAAATAATACCTGTCTTTTTGCACGTTGCCCTCGCCAAAGAAGCTAACTAAAAATTCATGCGAGGTAAATTTCAATAGGTCTTCAGCGTAGCGAATGTCAGCTATATCTGGCATTTCTTTTTGCTTCAAAATAAATGTGTAAGCCGTGACGCTATCTTTTGTTTCGGCGATTGCCTCTATGGCAATGTTTCTTTTTTGGTAAAATATAAAAGCTTCTTTGCCAAAATCTTTACTTGTATCATACACAAAGCCGTCTTTTATCAACCTTGCCTGATCATCAAGGTAGTCAGTCTTCGATGAAGTATGCAGAACATAATATTTCGTATCCCCACTCTTATACAGGACTACACTGCGTTCCGGCTCGTCGTTTTTTTTGTTGTTTTTAATTTTCTGGAGAAAAATTATTGACTGCGCATCATTTTCCATTTCACTTTTAGCAGGCAAAAATTTGTTTTTACACATAAAGTGTTCCATGCTTTTTTGTGGCATAGATGTAAGTGCAAGAAGATCATCTGCATTAAAGGACTGGCTGTTTGCAATACCGAAGGCAAAGCTTTGGAGGCTGAGTATAAGCAATATTCTGTTCATAAATTTTTATGTTATTCAGAATACGGTATAGTCTTCGGGAGGGTGTGGGAAAAAGGTATTACGCAGTGGCCGGTGGCTAACGGCCAATGATAAGACTGCTAAAGTATGTAAGATTCTGAAAAAGTCAAAGATTCTGGAAAATAAATTATTGTTTCCGCATTAGCGGGCTCATAATGAAGAA
This sequence comes from Chitinophagales bacterium, assembly GCA_038199105.1. Taxonomy (GTDB): domain Bacteria; phylum Bacteroidota; class Bacteroidia; order Chitinophagales; family Chitinophagaceae; genus Ginsengibacter. The sequence goes on from JBBPZF010000813.1 coordinate 7,316, forward strand.
TATCATTACTTCGTTTGGCTAAATAAGTTTTTTATAACACTTTATGCAAAAGCTCACGTCAGCATCTGGCAATACATTTAGTGTAACTATTTTATCTTTATCGGTACAAATATTTAATGCGGGATCATTTATGTTCTGTATAATGTTGTAAACTGCAAAGAGGCATTGGCCAAAGATAACCGGCCCCTTTATAAACAATACTGGAACTATCATTACAGAATTGAATGTGCCATAGCATTTCAAGAATTATTGGAAACTACTATGGTTCCGGAAACTTTTGAAAAATTAAAATAACGTCTGCTTCTGTGTTATTATAAAGGTGAACAACACCAGGATACTGTAGTAAAAGTATCGGCGGAAAATATGTGTGAGCATGGCCTGCCTGAATTTTAAAGGCAACAGTTGCCCAGTCAGTAAATCAACCTGTAGTTCAGCAGAAAAATAAATAGTCCATATCTTTTTAATGCAAACTTGTTGTCAAGAAGTTAAAATATTTTTTTCCAGTATTTGTTGGTGTGCTTTCCTGTTTATTTGTGGTACGATTGATTAGATATCCAGCGCAGTGACTTTCTTCTAAATAACCATTCATGAAATTTTTTCTTCTGATAGGCTTTTGTATTATGAGCTTGTTTTCAAAAGCCCAAACGGACGTTTACGCCAACCTGCAATTGGTTTATCCGGCAAACTTGACCTACGATACCTTAATAGTCAAAGACGCTAAAGGAAAAATTGTGTCGCAAACATCGCAAGCTACATACGGAGGGAAAATGACCAATACGTACGTACTAAATGTAGCTTCCATAACGGATGGTTCCTTTGCAATTTATTTTGGAGGCAGTTCTTCGAATGTAAATGACACGTTGTATTTTGAAAGCCGTGGTAAAGATCTTGACGTTGAACTGAAGGATTCCTTTGCACTGGGATCCAGGATTAATTTGGCATTAAGAAATGTATATAATTTTGAAGATCTTTATAAAAGCTATAATCAATATTGCGGGCTCCAAATGCAGGAATATGATTCTGCTATAAAAAGTAATCACGGGCAAAATTTATCAAGGCAACAATATTTATTAAAGGCAAAGTTTGATTTTGTAAAAGAGAATGTTACAAATCCTTATACCGTTGATTTATTTTCAGTGTTTGTCATTAATCCACCACTATTTCGCGTTGGATATGAAGATGCAAATCAGTTTTATAAAAAATACCTAAAACCTGCCATTGAAGACCCAAAAACCAGGAGTTTCATAGAAGAAAAAATTGAAGCCCTCAAACATTCGTTAGATGTCGGCAATAAGGCACCCATTTTTTCTGCTACTTCAATTCATAATGAAGTGATCAATAATAGAACATTATCGGGCAAGAATGTATTAATAATATTTTGGGCAACGTGGTGTGGCCCATGTATGGAAGAGATTCCTTACCTAAGACAAATCCATGAAGAATATAAAGATGATAACCTGGGGATGATTGCTGTTTCGTCAGATACGGATAGTTTGAAAATGATAAATGTGGTGAATGAAAAAAAACTGGATTGGGTTCAAATTTTTAATAGCAAGTCTATGCGTGAAACTTTTCGCATAAATCCAATACCCGATGTGTTTTTAATGGATGAAAAAGGAGTAATCAGGTACGACAGTTTTGGTAAAGAATCGCCAAACGGTATGGCTGAATTGAAAGCATTACTTAAAGAAAAGTTCAAGCATTAATCGAATAAAATTCTGATTGAATGTAATAACGATGATAAAAATTTTATCTGTTTTGTTTTTTTTGGCTGTTTTGCAATATGGTGCAAATGCTCAGTTATATCAAACTGGAACATTCAAATTAGCTGGGAAAATAAATGTAGAATCTGCAAAAATCTTATTAATTCCCATCGGAGATAGTTCATATTATCCTGAAAAAAGAGGAGTTATAGAAGCGGCTGTTAATCACGGAAAATTTAGTTTCAAAGGCGCTATCTCATACCCGTATGCTTTTATATTGCAAGCAATAAATGATTCTGATAAACTGATATATGTTTCAAGTGTCTTTTTCATAGATAGTGGAATGCAAAAAATAAACTGCAACATAAAGATTGCCCGGGAAAAGCCGGTCATTGTAAATATAACCACGGAAGAAAAAAACGGAGCATATAACAAAATGTATATTCCAATCAGAAAAGAATTTTCCAATTATTATAGGAAAAATGATAGCATCTACAAAAAATATGATAATAAAGTGCCTGTTGAAATTTTATCAATATATTCAAAAGAATACAGAATTTTAAATCACAAACAAGATTTGATTTTATTGCAGTACACAAAAGAACATCCTGATTCTTTTGTGGCTTTATGGGAATTAGTTAGTGAATTAAATTCAGGCTACCAATCAATTTATGATTCAATTTATTCCCAGCTTTCATTAAATTTAAAACATACTGTTACCGGTAAAAGGCTATATGAACAATTACGATCTTCAGCAGTAGTAAATATAGGAGAAAAATTCCCACCGTTATTATTACTTAATGTACAAATGGAAAAAAACAGCATATCAATTGATAAAAATAAAAAATACACGTTGATTGATTTTTGGTTTAGCCATTGTTTTTCCTGCATAAGCCAGTTTGGTGAATTAAAAGCTCTTTTTAAAAAATATAACAAAAACGCACTTGATATTATTTCAATATCTGTGGATGAAAGTGCGCAGATTGATGACTGGAAAAGTGCAATTTCTAAATATGATTTACCTTGGAAAGAATGTCTTGATCTTGGTGGAAGAGAAGCTCAACGCTTAAGCATCCAGGAATTTCCAACTAATCTTCTTTTAGATAAATCAGGAAAAATTATAGCTACTAATTTAGCACCAAGTGAGTTAAAACTGATGCTAGAAAAAAGGAGTGATTAAAATTTTAGTGAACGCATATATTGGTTTCTTCATTTATCAGAAATAAATACAATTACAACATGATCAAATTTATCTCCGCAATTTGCATTTTTATTGCTTTTTTAACTCCACAGGCTAAGGGACAAAAAACGTTTCATGTGGTTATACAAATACCTTCGTCTTCAGACGTCAAAGATTTTTCAATCACTTACGATGATGGTTTAGGAATAAAAACGGTGACGGATACATTTGTTAATAGTAAACTGACATTTTCAGGCAAATTTTATTCAAAATTCTCTGTCTTAAAAATTAGTCACCAATATGGTTCGGACGTCTATTACGATCAATATTTCATTGGCTCCCAACCTGCTGAAATTATTTTTTCTTCCGATAGTAGTTTTTCAGAGGATGGAAAATTTCATGCATCCAAATTGAAAAACGCAACTGAAATTTTTCAGAGTAATATTGCCAAACAAAGAAATGAATTTAGCAAAGAATCACTTGTTGAAATGAACCATTTTGTGGAAAGGAATAATGAATCGATTTGGCAATCGGATTCTCTTAAAAAACTTTTTTTTGAAAAGCTCAAAAATATAAATAAAAGCGATATACAGTTTATTAAAAAAAATGCGGATAACTATTATTCGTTTTGGTGGTTTAGAACTCAGGTCATTCCAAATACCTTTATAAATAAAAACGCTTCTGTAACTGATTTTGACAATTTATTGACTGTGTATAATATGGCGTTCCGCGATTCTTATAAAGAAAGTTTAGAAGGGCAAAGGACTAAAAACTTATTGACTGGAAGCATAACCACAAGGCTAAATAAGGGGGCGCCAGATTTTGAATCTAAAGATATTAACGGAAAATCAATACGGTTACAAGACTTCCAAGGAAAATATGTATTGCTCGATTTTTGGGCTACCTGGTGTGGCCCTTGCATGGCGCAGCTTCCTTTCATAAAAAAAATCAGGAAAGATTATCCTGCCAATAAGCTCGCAATCATCGGAATAAGTGAGGATGTTGATTACAAAAATTTTGATGCCGTGATTAATAAGAATAACATGGACTGGATCCATGTTTTTGGCAACACAGACTTAGGCCCCATGTATGGAGTGGATGCAATACCTGCCGTTATCCTAATTGACCAGAATGGAACAATAATTTTCAGAGATAAAGGCGATAATACGGATGAACTGATAGACTTATTGAATAAAATGTGACCAAGGTCGCATTATTTGCTTTGTGCAGGAAAATCACGTATCGGCGGGGTTTTCGGTTTATAGCCTTGCCACCTCAAATTATTTTCCCCGAAACCCGGACGTTTGAGAAAACTTTCCATCATTCAAAGTCTTACTCACAGATCCATGTAGGACACCGGGCCTGAAATGTTTAACTAACTGAATTTATGAAGTGATGAAATAATTTGAATCAGGATCACTTGTTTAAATTTAAT
>JBBPZF010000814.1:0-2227 GCA_038199105.1 Chitinophagales bacterium
GTATCATTACCATACGGATGCCACGGCAGCAACATACTATCGTAATTCGCAGGTGTTATATCCGGCATTAACGGGTACGCATACATGCCTACATTCGCCACGAATGCAAATTGATTATCCGGGCTAAGGGCAATACCAAACGGCAATCTTCCTGTGGGCACAGATGCAATAATTTTCTTAGTAGCAAGATCAATACGGACCATTCTATAATTTGCCCGGTCCAATACGAGCAGTTCATTGCTCTTGTCATCATATACAAGGTCTGAAGTAAAACTGTCATCGAATGCAATACCGCCTGCCATGCCATTTAATGAAATAGAATCAAGTTTTGTGAAGTGGTCAATGTCGTATTCAATTACACTACCATTGTCGCCGCCGCTTAGGTAAACAATATTCTTTTCTTTGCCGAAAGCAACTCCCAGGAATGAACCATCAGGCAGCGGTGTAGGTATGGATCTTTTAAAGCTGTCTAATAAAAAATGGGATCCATTGCTGGCTGGTGCATCGCCTACCCAACCAATGGTAGTAGCGGTAAGAGCGTTGTTGTCAACCACTGTAAACACGCCATTATGTAGCAATACAGATTTGCTTCCATCGGGTGAAATGGCCATCCCGAAAGGATCGTGAGATACCTGCAAAGTTCTACCTGCCGGCGTAACATACCTGCCACTCGCCAACACCGATATACCCGAAGTATTTATGTGGGTGTATTCGCTTTTTGCAGGCACTTCCAGCACCTGCACTTTTTTTTGTGCCGAAAGATTTCCTGCATAAAAGAGAAGCATGGTGAAAATTATCACTGCAAAATCTGCACGGGATATTAAGCGAAGAGAAATTTTTATAGACATTTATATTAAAAGAAATAAAGCTATTCAATCATTTCGGCTTCCAATCTTCTTAACAAATATATAATGTGGCAGATAATGAAAGTGTTTGAAAATAAAAAGTATAAGAATCTGTCAAAGAAATTATTAGCGCTCAAAAGATAAAATCAAAATTGCGCCTTCTGGTAATGTATGCCAGTCATTTTTGCTATTCACGCATTCTGTTTTGATATCGGCGGGCAGGCCGGAATAGTACCAAAATATTTTTTAATTTTTTCGTACACCGTATCTGTATTTACATCGCCAGCAACAACCACAACATTATTGTTAGGCAATAATATTGCCTGAACCATTCTTTACATCATCTAAAGATGCTGAATCCAGGTCTTTCAGGTCTCCTATTATAGTCCATGAATATGGATGTTCTGCGGGAAAAGTATTTTTAGGCGTTACTTCATTAGCAATATTATATGGCTGATTATCGTCCTGCCGTTTTTCATTTTGTACAAGATCTCTTTGCAAGTAAGCCCTGACGAATCTATTGAGCCTAACAGGTAAACCATCCTGTCGCTCTCCGCCCAGGGTATTTTCAGCCAACCCGGTTATTCCTTTTATTTCCTTCCTAAGCCATGTCCATACTCATAGCGAGTAGCAGAGATTATATAACCGCTTACATAAATCTCCTTTCTTTTAATTAAGATTATTTATTTACTTCATTGCCTTCTGTATCAACATATTTAATGAGTCCAAGATTAAGATCTTTTATTCCCTGCTCAATCTTTGACCTGTCGCCGACAATAACCCACGTAAGACTTTTTGGTTTTACCACTTTTGCTGCTGCATGTTGTATATCAGTTAATGTTAGCTGCTGCAGCATTGTTGGATAGGTGTTTAAATAATTTATTCCCCTGTTATAACCAATAGCAGATTGCAATGCGTTTAACACAGAACCATTGGTTTCCCAAACACCCGGCAATTGCATCACCCTGTTTTTTTGAACTTTACCAAACTCTTCTTCCGTTGCAGGTTTATCGCCAACATATTGCGTTAACTCTTTTTGTATTTCCTGAATTGATTCTTTTGTTTTATCTGTTTGCACTGGAGCATAGGCAATAAATAACCCCTGGCCTTTTGCGGAAACATCAAAAGAACCGGCACCATAAGCCCAGTGTTTATCTTCCCGGAGGTTCATATCAATACGGGAAGAAAATTCACCACCTAAAATCCTGTTCATCATTTCAATTTTATCAAAATCCGGGTCTGTGGCTGAAGGGCTTATTTCTGAAGAAAGAATAATTGATTGCGCTGCACCCGGCTTATCAATAATATATACTGAAGGTTGAGCGGCCAAAGCAACATCTTTAATATTTTTTTCAGGTATGGTTTGTTTTTTCCATGAAGCA
>JBBPZF010000815.1:0-2680 GCA_038199105.1 Chitinophagales bacterium
ATAATGAATTGTACTAATAAAAATTTGTTCTATTGCTGGCTTCTTTTATCCATCAGCCCCGGACTTTTTTCGTGTAAAAAGTTTGTAGAGATACCTCCACCTGCAAACATTATGCGTATTGAAGAAAGCCCCCGATTTTAAAAAGGATGGAAGAGAATAAAGAAGCCCCTGATTATTAGAGACCGGGGCTTTTTGCAATACGATGTTCAGCGACACCGCCAGTATAGAGGTGGGCTATTGTTGTAAGGGGTTCTGTATGAGTTTTGAGATGATGGTTAAATAAATATAAGACAGATCTTTATCCTGTTGTCTTATGCTTTGTTGCCGGCTATACATATTATCCCTTACCCAAAAACAAGGTTTGTTTTTAGGAATATAAAAATTGCAAACGGGGTTATGTATTTTTTTCATGGGTAACGTTTTTGCTTTTTATTTTTGGAGAGCCGCGGTTGTGCAACTGTGCCGCATCTACCAGGCAGCCATGGTGGTAGATAAATGTTTTAACTAATTCCATCTTTCCCTGTTTGCATACAGGGCACTGGGTAATGTCTTTGCCTGTTTGCAATAGCAGCCGTAATGCAACCGGTGTATGTACCCTTTGCATGGGTGCAGGCAATTTTAACTGGCTGCATACGGTTCCTATTCTCTGCATCTTATTTCTTGGGTGCAGATAACCGGCATGGCGGATCTTTACAAAACCTTTGGGCAGGATGTGTTGCTCAAAACGGCGTAAAAATTCTGCATGGCTAAGCATCATTATTTTCTGCTTGTTGCCATCACAATAGTCTTTGTATTTAAAACCAATATGGCTGTCGTTTATTTCAATTATGCGGTGAGCAGTGATGGCCACTTTGTGCGTATAGCGGCCGAGGTATTCTATGATCTGTGCCGGGCCGCCAAAGGGAGCTTTGGCATATACATTCCATTTCTTTTGTCCTACGATGGAAAGTACCTTTTCTACTGTTGCCAGGCCTGTATGTATCAAACTTCCATTAGCTATATATTTTTTTAACTGGTCTAAAAAATAGCCTTTGTATATTTTTTCCATCGCCCGGCGGGGGAATAAAAAGCGGCCATTGCTTCTCTTTTCTTTTATCCATTTTCCAGCGATGTTTATGCCACCGCCACTTACTATATTGTGTATATGCGGATGAAAATTCAGGTCTTGCCCATTAGTATGCAGTATGCTTACAATGCCCGGTGTAGCACCTATATATTTTTCATCTTTAGATAATGTGAGAATGGTATGTTGTGCAGCTTTAAAAAGCAGGCCGAACATAAGTTTCCTGTTGCCCATGCACAAACTCCTTAGCTCCTGGGGCAGGGTAAATACCAAGTGAAAATAGGTGGTGGGCAGTAACTCGCCCATTCTATCTTCTACCCACTGTGCACGCCTTGTACCGCCACAACTGGGGCAGTGCCTATTGCCACAGCTATGGTATTGGCAGTGCATATGTTTGCAACCTTCATTACTGCACCTGTAATGATGCACACCTATGGCTGCTGTGTGGCAACGGCTCAAGCGGCTTAATACCGCCTGGCTGTAACTATTAAAACTTGCAGTGGTGGGGTGGGCAAATATTTTTGTTTGCAGCAGTTGCCTTCTCTCATTTAGCGGCTGCTCCATATACTACTGCATCTAAAGGAGAAACAATACCAAGCTGCGTATGTTTTTGTAAATGCAAATACACCATGGTAGTCTCGAGCTTGCTATGGCCAAGCAAAGTTTTTATCACGTGGATATTGTTGCCACAATTAAGCATATGCGTGGCAAAACTGTGTCGCAGGGTGTGGGCTGTAAAAGGTTTTGTTTTATATCCTGCTTTGTCCATAGCGCTGTTTACCACCAATTGCAAACTGCGCACATGCATGGCTCTTTTGGTTTGCTTGCTGGTAAATAAATATTCCTTTGGCCGCCCTTCCTGCACGTATAGCAGGCGCAGTTGCTCCAGCAACTTTGCAGGTAGCAGCGTGTAGCGGTCTTTAGCTCCTTTCCCCTGGAAAACTTTTAGCCGTTGATTGCCGCTCTCTATATCTTGTAACCGCAGCAGGGATACTTCGCTTATACGCAGGCCGCAACCATAGAGTAAACCTATTACACAATACTCTTTTATACTTAGCGGCGCAGCAAAGAGATGAACCACCTCTTCTTCTGTCATAATGTTGGGCAGGATAAATTGTTTCTTGGGATAGAGGTTGGACGGTACAATGTATGGCGCTGGCAGGATGCGTTTAAAGAAAAAGCTGCAAGCTTGTGCTACACTGCGGCATTTTGCACGGCCTACTTTATGCACTTCTTTTATGTACTGCATATACTGCTCTATATCTGCCTGCTGAATGTCCGCAACTGCTTTATGGTTGTAGTACTTAAAGAGCAGCGTCATTTCCTGACAATAATTGCGTACGCTTCCTTTACCATAGGATTTTATTTGCATCGTTTGGTGCAGTTTTGCCAGCCACTCTGCTGCATCTGCATTAAGTTGCTTTACCGAAATTTCATTGCCTTTCATTTTAATTATATTTTTGATGAAAGGCGAAGATGACACAACTGTTAGTAGGAGAGACTCACCGAAGGTGTTGCTTGAACACGAATATATGCGACCTTTTACATATTTTCTCAAAAAAAATAGTCATTGACTATCAATGCTTTTCTTTTCTGCCTTTCATGTTGCAGTGGCGC
>JBBPZF010000816.1:0-4275 GCA_038199105.1 Chitinophagales bacterium
ATTTGAATTACCTGTTTGTTAATGGAAAAATAAAAGGTATGTGCAATACGTAAACAGGGAAGCTGTAATTTCTAAAATCCGCAGGCTAAAAATAAATCAAAAATCTATCTTAGCTTTTGGATGTTCTTTGCAAAAATATTTGAATGAGGGTTGAAATTTAGTTTTAAGCTGGTACTTGCGCTGATATTTCTAGATTATTAAGGTCTTTCCCAAGAAATATTTTCATTTCCTGTATAGCTTCGCCTTACGCGGCAGGTCGTTACTGGGAAAAGAGATATGTGTGGTAAGTATTTTGTCTACTCCATTAAAGGTTTGTAGCAAGTGCGAGTAGTAAATATTTTATATACCCATTGCCTGGCGGTCTTTATCCATTTAGCGGGAAGTATCATAAAATCAAACAGGAACTTCTTGCAACGCATGGCGGTATTTTCTATAACCCCTTTATCGAAGAAGATACGTTTTATCCACTCAAATAAAGTAAAGCTGATGGCGGCGGCAAAAAGGTAAACTACGTTAGCGTTAAGGAAAGAGAAAGGAAGCCGATTGCAGTTAAAATCATTATTAAGCATATCAAAGTTTCTTTCACTATCACCACGCTGGTTGTAAAATTCGGTTATATAAACATTAGTGGCTGCGGCAGTTTCATTGTTAGTCATAACAGCATAGTAAGCGTAAGGGCTCTGAGTAAAAACATCCAATTGCTGGTCTTTTCTTTTGCGGCGTTGTACTACGGCCCGGTATGCTTTTTTGCCGTTAAAGGGGAAGAAAGGCGTATCAGCTATTTCTACTTTTTTATTATTGATGACAGCCGGCTTCCACTCAGCTTCGGGTATGTCTTTAATAGCATCACGAAGACTTTGAGAATCATCAATACGGATATAAAAATAAGTGCAGTTATTTTCTGCTACTTCTACCACCGATTGTTGGTAAGCAGCGCTGTCACTGCGAAAGTGTTCTATATAAATACCATTATCCTTTAATCCATTAAAGCATTGTTTTAATGTTCCATCCATGTTGTAAGAAGCAGGCGTATTGCCGCCACGCCCTTCTATAAAAACAATCTGGCGTCCGATAGAACCCACACCGGGCTGATAGCCTGTATTCATTTTATAAGTCTTGGCTGCATCGCTTTTTTCGTTTTCCAAAATCACATTATCGTAATCGAGTGTATTGGAAGCAGCAGGTATAATAGCGCTGGTTTTAAGCGCTAACTTTTGAAGCACGTCATTGAGTTTATTGTGATAGTTGAACTGATGAGTAACTTCATCATTTTGTATTATTGTATCTTCTGTTTTTAATTCCTGCTTTATTCTTAACGCAGTATCAGCCGATGGTAAAGACAGCCCGGGATGAAAACCAATATGCTCGCCTAAAGTATTGATGTCTTCTATGCAACTGCCGCCGCATAAATGACTGTAATGAATTGATAGCAACCCATCAGATACACTGTATGTTTTGGCGTCGCCCCGACTGCCCAATTGTTCATTAATAAACTTATCTATGCCCGCTTGTTTAATCTGACTTAAAACAAATTGAAGGCCGCCAAAGGGGCTAATCAGTTGTGTGGATTGTTGTACTTTCATGCGTTATTTTTTTGTGCAAATCACTTAGACAAGTGAATAAACAATAACGCTGCTAAGCCCCTGAAACTTTTTGGTAATAAGGGTCTTAGCTCTTTTGCTTTTTTTTGGTTGCGGAATTAAGATAATTTTCTTTCTCCGGGTTATCTTTTAATAAGTCTTGGCTTGGATTATAAACCTGCCAAAGGCCTGTCGATATTTATATCGCCAATTACTTCCCGGTGGACTTTTGTAACCAATGATAGTTTATCTGCAAAAGGTTCGTATGGCGTAACGCCCGGAAAAAAGGTTAAGAATGAAATTGGTGCTTTTGCAAGCATCACTTATATAACAGATTTGAATAAAACAATTAGTTATAATGGAAGGCTTGATCTCTTTTCAAATTATGAACACAATCCGCAGAATGTAGATATAATGATGAACAACATGTTCGTCGCAAAACTTTCTAAGCTGCTTACCGCCAGCCTCGGGCTCAATTTAATTTATGATGATGATGTAAAGCTTTTTGGGCCGAACGGTGATTCGCCCGCATTACAATTCAAATCACTGGTAGCCGTAGGATTTAGCGTGAAGTTTTGATTTAAGACGGGTGTGAATTACACGTTAAAAAAAATAGCAACTAACCATAACAGTTAGTTTTGGTTTTTGATAAAGTTTTATAAATTCTCAATGACTCCTGCAATGCCCTGTCCGCCCCCAACACAGGCGGTAACGATTCCATATTTTTTATCAAGCCTCTTCATGTCATTGATAAGCTGGATGGTAAGCTTAGCGCCGGTACAACCAAGCGGATGACCTAATGCGATGGCGCCGCCGTTGATATTTACCTTTTCGGGATCAAGATCAAGTGTTTTGATAACTGCCAACGATTGCGAAGCAAACGCTTCATTTAGTTCAACAAGGTCTATTTGAGAAAGATTCATACCTGCTTGTTTTAAAACTTTGGGAACAGCCTCCACCGGGCCTATACCCATCACCCGAGGATGCACACCTGCACTTACACAAGCAACCAATTTTGCGATTGGTTTTAGTTTAAGTTCATTCATCATTTTCTCACTCATTACAATTACAAAAGCTGCGCCATCACTTGTTTGTGAAGAGTTACCTGCTGTAACTGTTCCGCCTAATGCGAAGGCGGGTTTTAGTTTTGCCAATGCTTGCAAAGAAGTATCTGCACGCACGCCTTCATCAGTATCCACAACGAAACTTCGCTTATTTCTTTTTCCATCTTCATCTACATAAATTTCCTCAACAGGCATAGGAAGAATGCCGCTTTTGAAATAGCCGTTGGAAATGGCATTGAGCGCCTTTTGGTGAGAATGCAGGCTGAATTCGTCTTGCTGTTCGCGGGTTACTTCATACTCTTTTGCTACCGCTTCTGCAGTGAGACCCATGCCTAAATAATAATCCGGCGTCTCCGATGTTACTGAATATGCGGGTACTGTTTTCCACCCGGAAGTAGGGACCATGCTCATACTTTCAGTACCGCCTGCAATAATGCAATCTGCCATACCACTTCTTATTTTTGCCGTAGCAATGGCAATTGTCTCCAGGCCGCTTGCACAATAACGGTTTACCGTCATGCCAGGGACTTCTATGCCAAGTGCTCTTACGCTTATCATACGACCTACCTGTAAGCCTTGCTCTGCCTCAGGTACAGCGTTTCCCACAATAAGATCATCTACTCGTTTGCTATCAAGTTCAGGTACAGTTGCCATTAGCCCTTTTATAACATCTACTGCTAAATCATCAGGGCGATAAAATCTAAAGCCACCTCTTTTCGATTTGGTAACTGCTGTTCTAAAACCTGCTACAATATATGCTTCCATAAAAAATATTCTATTTGTTATAAAATGTGTTAAGCAATTTAGGTTTTATGTTTTAAAAAATTTGCTTAAAATAATTGGGTTAAAGTCTCTGTCTTAAATTTCTTAACTCAAATAATTCGCTACAATAGGTACTCTTCTCCCTACACCAAATGCTTTGGGGGAGATGCGGATCACCGGGCAAAACTGGTTGCGTTTATATTCATTCATATTTACCATTCTTAATATTCTATCCACCATCACAGAATCATATTGCTGTGCTTTTATTTCATTCGGCCCCTTCACTTTTTCTATATATTGATATAAAATTTTATCAAGAATCTCATAGGGGGGAAGGCTGTCACTGTCTTTTTGATCAGGTCTTAATTCTGCAGATGGTTCCTTGGTAATGATATTTTTTGGAATAATTTCTTTTTCGGAATTAATAAATTTTGCCAACTCGTACACCTGTAATTTGTAGCAATCGCCCAACACGCTAAGGCCGCCAGCCATATCGCCATATAAAGTGCCGTAGCCTGTTGCCAATTCACTTTTGTTAGAAGTATTTAAAAGAATGTACCCATATTTATTAGCAATGGCCATAAGCAAATTGCCACGCGATCTGCTTTGAATATTTTCTTCGGCTAAGCCAAAGGGCGAGTCTGCAAAAACTGGTTTTAATTCTTTTATAAATGCATGATAAATATTTTTGATAGCAACAATGTCGTAGGGACTGCCAAGATTTTTACTTAGCAGTTCCGCATCATTTATGGAATGATCTGATGAGAATTCCGATGGCATTAATATAGCTTTTACGTTTTCACTTCCTAATGCTTTACAGGCAAGTGCCAATGTAACTGCACTGTCAATACCACCACTGCTCCCGATGA
>JBBPZF010000817.1:0-2537 GCA_038199105.1 Chitinophagales bacterium
ATCCTATAAAATTTATTTCATTACAGGTAAACCATACTCTTACAAAGAATATGGTTTATTCTAATTCAAAATATTTTACATGAGTACAACAACAATTACGGCAGCAGATATAAATAAATTGCGCCAGCAAACAGGTGCAGGAATGATGGATTGCAGAAAAGCATTAACAGAATCAAACGGAGATTTCGAAGCTGCTATAGATTATTTAAGAAAAAAAGGACAAAAGGTGGCTGCATTGCGTGGGGACAGGGAAGCTAAAGAAGGCGTTGTAATTGCGCAAACAACTTCAGACAACAAAACAGGTTTTATAATTAATGTTAGTTGCGAAACAGATTTTGTTAGCAAGAATGCTGAATATTTTTCATTTGCTCAATAAATAATGGATGCCGTTGTTAAAGCGGATATCAAAAGCGCCGATGATTTAAGCGAGTTGAAAGTAGGTAATGAAAACCTTACTGATAAATTGAATGAGCAGGTAGCGAGGATAGGTGAAAAAATAAGTGTGTCAAGATTCGAAAGGGTTGATGCGCCTTATGTTGCCGCCTATATTCATGGCGCATACCGCATGGGTGTATTGGTGGGGTTAAGCAAAGATGGCGAAGAAGCCGGAAAAGATGTAGCTATGCAAATAGCTGCCATGAATCCGATAGCCATTGACCAGGATTCAGTTCCTGCGCAAACAATAGCCCGTGAAAAAGATATAGCAATTGAGCAGGTGAAAGCAGAAGGTAAGCCGGCTGAAATGGCTGAAAAAATTGCGATGGGTAAAATCAATAAATTTTTTAAAGACAATACTTTACTCGCTCAGCCTTTTGTAAAGGATAACAATAAATCTGTTTCAGATTATTTGAAAGGCGTTGATCCGGAACTGAAAATAACAGAATTCAAAAGAGTGGCTTTGGGTTAATCCAGGCAATTTTATTTGAAAAGAATAAAATCATATTAATTATAAGAGCCGCAACCGCGGCTCTTTTTCGTTATAGAAACTATTCTTGTAAAACTGCAAACAGAATCGTATTCTAAATCCATTATCTTCGCTCCGCAAAATCAAACTCACCCGTCTTATGCTTCCAAAGTTTAAACGAATTCTTCTCAAACTTTCAGGCGAATCTTTAATGGGGAATAATAATTTTGGCCTCGATTCGCAAATAATTTCCAAGTACGCACAAGATATAAAACAGATCACCGAAATGGGTGTTCAGGTGGCCATAGTAATCGGAGGCGGCAACATTTACCGTGGCATGAACGAAGCTGAAACAGGTATTGAACGGGCCCAGGGCGATTATATGGGAATGCTGGCTACGGTAATAAATGGGATGGCCCTGCAAAGCGGGCTTGAAAGAGTGGGTGTTTTCACCCGCTTGCAAAGCGCGATAAAGATGGAACAAATTGCAGAGCCGTATATTCGCCGGCGTGCCATCAGGCACCTGGAAAAGGGACGTGTGGTTATTTTTGGAGCGGGTACAGGAAACCCATATTTCACAACCGATACTGCAGGTTCTTTAAGAGCCATAGAAATAAAAGCTGATGTAATATTGAAGGGCACGCGGGTAGATGGAATTTACTCTGCCGATCCTGAAAAAGATAAGCTGGCGAAGAAATTTGACACGATTACTTTTTCGGAATGCTTAACCAGTAACCTGCGGGTGATGGATATGACGGCTTTTACGTTGTGTATGGAAAACCAGTTACCTATTATAGTGTTTGACATGGGTACGCCCGGCAATTTACTAAGAGTGGTTACGGGTGAAAAAGTTGGCACTTTGGTAACCGGATAATATTTACTATTATTACATTTTTAATAGTCCTTGCTCCTGGTTGCTAACCACGAACACATCCCTTGAAATTCCCGGAGTTTTATTTACAGAAATTTCATTTATCAATTTTTCATCGTATAAAAAGTAACGGCTTATGTTGATGTGGTGGTTGCTATCCCTGATTGTCCTAATCTCATGCTCAATTTTTGCATACCGCATGATCATTAGCTCATATGAATTTTTGCCGGCAGATAAAAGATTTCTTTTCAGATTTAATAGAAATTCAAACCTGCAATCAAACTCTCCCGCACAAGGAGATGCGCTTAAGATTTTAAGAAATAAGGTTCAACATGTAGAAGACAATACAAGTTTTTATCAAGTCCAGTTTTCGAAAATGCAGGATCGTTTACAAAATATGGAAGCGAGATATGCAATGGCACCAAATGAAAAAGGTTCTTTGGTAACTAATAATGTAGAAATAGAAGAGGAAGATTGGAAAGAAATGTTTTATGAGGAAAATGCCTTAAAAGAAAAGCTGGAGAACGAACTGGACTTTGCAAGACAATCACTTGAAGAAGCGGAGAATAAATTAAATCTCGTTGACAGCGAAAATTCCGGTTGGAAAGAATTACAAAGTGATTATGAATTACGATTGAATGATCTACAATCTATGCAAAATGAAATTATGCTTTTGCAACGACAGCTTGATGCCTCTATTGAGCGGGAAAAGGAACTTGAGCAACTTTTGCTTTCTGAGATAACCATGCGTGAAAAATATTC
>JBBPZF010000818.1:0-6061 GCA_038199105.1 Chitinophagales bacterium
CAACAGAATCCATTTCTTTTAACCTAAAAATGTGCACAAAAAACAGATTTTTTAAAAAGCCTATAATTAATGTGAATAACCCACCTGATTATTTTGAAAATGAAAAATCAACGTATTTTTGAGGGTACTGAATAGTTACAATATTTTTATGCTAAGATTTTGTTTTTTTAATTCCTCAATTACGTTTCTTAATGCTGTAACAGCCGGCCTTCGCAAATAGGTGGTATGTGTTGGAGGATAAAGTTTTTGGTGCATAAAATTATTCGCTGTGGCGTAGCGGAGACCCAGCGTTACCCCTGGCAAACACTTTCGCACATCAAGCATTTGCTTATTTGAGTCTGCATCAACCGTTTCCCGGAAATTTTTTATGTGATCTATAATGTATAATCCATATTTATTCTTATTGCCGGGTTGCGCTTTTACCGTGGAGCAGATGCAGAAATAATATATGGCAAAAAGTAAAATTATTCGAACCCAAACTCTTAATTTACCAATCATT
The DNA here is from genome assembly GCA_038199105.1 of Chitinophagales bacterium. Lineage (GTDB taxonomy): Bacteria > Bacteroidota > Bacteroidia > Chitinophagales > Chitinophagaceae > Ginsengibacter. The sequence goes on from JBBPZF010000818.1 coordinate 500, forward strand.
ATTTTATTTTAAATGAAGCTAACGATAAAATTACTTTACCTCATTTTATTAGTCCCAGCTCTCGTAATATGTAACGGTTGTAAAAACCGCTACACTCCGGAAGAAAAAGAAATTGTAAAGAACCCGGAAGAAATTGATGACGAGGTACCAGGAAAGTTAAAATCTGTTTTGCAATATGCAGAAGATAACAATGGTAAAATTGACGATTCAAGCAGCCTTTCTTTGTACGGAATAGTTACGGTATTTTATGAGACTAATGGTTACCATAATCAATGGAGCAAAAAGGGAGATTGGTTGCCCATAGCAGATTCTATGATTGACTTTATTGAACACGCAAGATACCGAGGCCTTTATCCCAATGACTATCATCACACAAAAATAGCATCGCTAAGAAAAACCTTCCAGGAGGATTCGCTTGCGAAAAAAGATGTTGTGTTTTGGACAAAAGCTGATCTCTTGTTGAGCGACGCATTCATGAAAACAATTAAAGATTTAAAAGAAGGACGCTTATTAGCAGACAGTAATTCAATAATCAACAATAAAAAATTTGTTGATTCATTCTTTGTAAAAAGTTTGCAGGAAGCCATAAGTGCAAATTCGGTCGCGTTACTGTTTGATAGCGCTGAACCGCTAAATGCCGATTATCTATCTTTAAAGCAGGCAATGAAACACTTTGTAGATAGTATGGATACATCCAAATATACCTACATCATTTATCCTGCAAAAGATTCTCTATACCTTATCAAAAATATTCAGAAAAGGCTAAGTGAAGCCGGCGTCGCAGGTAAGGACATATTAATGCCCGATTCACTAACATTAAATAATGAAATTAAAAAACTTCAAAAGAAACATGCATTAAAAGAGGATGGAAAAATCTCGGCCAGGCTTATAGAGAAATTAAATAATACGGATGCAGAAAAATTTAAAAGAATAGCGATTACCCTTGACCGTTATAAAAGAATACCCGCACTTCCGGCCCATTATATTTGGGTAAATTTACCGGGCTATTATTTAAAATTGATTGACCATGATTCTGTTGCTTTGGAATCAAAAGTAATTGTTGGTAAGCCGGAAACAAGAACGCCCGTACTAAATTCTTCCATCAGCGATATGGTTATTTATCCGCAGTGGACGATACCGGAGAGCATTATAAAAAAAGATATTTTACCGGCGTTAAAAAAAGATCCGGGTTATCTTCAAAGAAAAGGATTTAGCCTTATAGATGTAAAAGGTGATAGCATAGATCCATACACTGTCGATTGGCAAAAATATTCCAAGGGCATTCCGTGGAAGGTGCGACAGGGAAGCGGCGATGATAATGCTTTGGGGATTTTTAAGTTTAATTTTTCTAATCCTTACAATGTTTATTTACATGATACGAATCAACGCTACCTTTTTAAAAATTCTTCCAGGGCATTAAGCCACGGCTGCGTGCGTGTGCAAAATTGGCAAGGGCTTGCATACCTGCTCGCCCGCAACGATAGTATAAATTTGAAGGCGGGCCAAAGGCTACTGTACAATGAAGATTCAGTAAGAACCTGGGTTGCAAACAAGAGCAGGAAGCAAATTATGTTGAAGAGCAAATTCCCACTCTACATAAAATATTTTACTTGTGAAGCAAAAGGAGGTAAGTTGATATTTTATGATGATATTTATAATGAAGACAAAATATACGCTGAAAAATATTTCGCAAATAAATAGGTAAGAGAGGCATTAATGCATTTGAGCTTGTACATTGAATAAAATATATCATTTCAGGATGAAGATTTTTTTGCTTGTATTTATTTTTCTGGGTTTATTTTATGCTAACGGCAATGCCCAAAGGAAATTTAAGCATCCCCCAAAAGTTAGAAAGGCTTCTCCAAAAACAAAGATTATTATAAAATACGGCACGGCAAGTTTCTACGCTAAAAAGTTTGATGGTCGCAGAACAGCTAACGGTGAAATATACAGGGCCTCAAAATATTCGGCAGCTTGCAATGTTTTGCCCTTAAATACCTGGGTTAAAATTACCAATGTCAGAAATAAAAAATCGGTGATAGTAAAAATCAATGACCGCCTTCATGCAAAAAACAAGCGACTGGTTGATTTGTCACGGACTGCAGCAAAGGAACTTGGATACCTGGCCCGCGGTCTTACTAAAGTAAAGCTCGAGGTATTAAATGATTTCCACCTGGGTAAGCAATAACACTTATAAATTTCTTTCTTTTATTTACAGGAGAAATTCCAAAGAGAGCAACTATTCATCACCTTTAACTTATTTATTTAATTTCATCCTTTCATGGTAAGCCTTTATTTTTGCCCCTGTCTAAAGCATCTTTATGAAAAAATTATTTACTTTATTTTCTGCGATCTTAATATTTGCAACATCCTTTGGCCAGCAGGGAGAGTATAAGAAGCCACATTCTCTTGGTATAAGTTTTTATCTCAGTGATTTTCAAACTGCTGCTGACTTGAGAAAAAATGGTTTGGCAAGCGTCTTAAAAGAAAATAATTTTTTCAAAATAGATCGTATGAATCCCGGTATAGCGTTGAACTACCTTACAGGCCTTTCCAACCATTTGGATTTTATTGGCACACTTGGTGGTTCGTTCGTTGATTATCCTTTAAAAAATCAGGCATCTGCTAACTCAAATTCATTTCTGCTGGAAGCCAATGCCAGCCTTAATCTGAAACTTCTTTCTGACAGATATTGGATAACTCCCTTTGTTGATTTTGGTGTAGGAGCCAGTAACTTCAAAAAATATTTTGCGGCATTTATTCCTATAGGCACAGGGTTACAGATAAGGGTTGCTGACGGAACTTTCATTCTTATAAATAATCAATATAGAATACCTGTTACAGAAAATGCCAGCTATCATCTTTACCATAGCATCGGTATTTCATCCAGTATTCAAGCCAAAAAAGAGCCCGCTACAAAGGTTGTTGAAATACCAGAAAATTTTGACCGTGATGGAGACGGCATTGTTGATAGCCTTGACGCATGCCCTGATGTGGCAGGCCTTGCTGCGTTACAGGGTTGCCCTGATAAAGATGGAGATGGCATTGCAGATAAAGATGACAAATGCCCCGATGTCGCCGGATTGGCAAAATACCAGGGTTGCCCAATACCAGATACTGACAGGGATGGTATAAATGATGAAGAAGATAAATGCCCTAACATACCAGGCGTAGCCCGTTACCAGGGTTGCCCTATACCAGACACGGATAACGATGGCGTAAATGATGAAGAAGACAAATGCCCTAATGAAGCAGGTCCCGCATCAAACTATGGATGCCCTGTGATAGATGTGATAATAATTGAAAAAGTAAATAAGGCTGCGCAGAATATTTTCTTTTCTATTGGCAGCGCCAAGCTATTGGCTAAATCTTTCAAGTCTCTGAAAGACGTAGTACAGATAATGAACGATAATCCATCTTATAAAATAGACGTGGATGGACATACTTCAAACACAGGAGGCACAGAGCTTAACCAGAAGCTATCAGACAGCCGCGCTAATTCGGTAAAGCAATATCTTATAGATAACGGAATAGATGAAAGCAGGATTACTGCAACCGGTTATGGTGAGGACAGGCCTATCGCTGATAATAATACAGCCGCAGGTCGCGCTAAAAACAGGAGAGTGGAAATGCACCTGAAGAATTATTGATTTCCTTTTTTCTAAATAATGTAAAACCCTGGAATTTTTCGGGGTTTTTTTTATCGTTTCAGTCAAGCAACGGCTTTTCTTAATCTTACTAACTTCTTAAGCAGTTCTTCAACCAAATCAAGCCTTAGCATATTAGCTCCATCACTCAATGCACATGATGGATCAGGATGCGTCTCAATAAACAATCCATCAGCGCCGGTGGCAATAGCAGCTTTTGCAATAGTCTCAATCATTTGAGGGTTGCCACCCGTAACACCACTGCTTTGGTTAGGCTGCTGGAGGCTATGCGTACAATCCATAATTACAGGTACACCATGATTTTTCATGATTGGAATATTTCTATAGTCAACTACCAGGTCTGTGTACCCGAAGCTATTGCCGCGCTCTGTTAGCATCACTTTTTTATTTCCTGCTTTCAAGATTTTATCAGCAGCGAACTTCATAGATTCTCCACTTAAAAACTGGCCCTTTTTTACGTTAACTATTTTGCCTGTTTGCGCGGCAGCCACTAAAAGATCCGTTTGGCGGCAAAGAAATGCAGGTATCTGCAAAACATCAATGTACTTAGCTGCAATGGCAGCTTCCTCATGTGCATGTATATCAGAGGTGGTGGGGAGAGAAAACTGCTTACCTGTTTCGTGAAGTATTTGTAAAGCATCCTCATCGCCAAGGCCGGTGAAGGAGGCGGCACTCGTGCGGTTAGCTTTTCTATATGATGCTTTAAAAATATATGGGATACCTAAATTTTTACAAATGCCTGAAACTTTTTCGGCTATGCCTACCGTTAGTTCCTTACTCTCCACCACACATGGCCCGGCGATAAGAAAAAAATTTTGTTTATCGTATTGTTGATTGCTAAAAAGATCTGTGAGAAAGGAATTCATTTTTTTTAAGCAAATATACCGCAAGTGGTAAAGTTTTATTATGCAGTTTCGTATAAATGAATGCCGGCACTAAAAGATTTACAGCCGTTTTAAAGAAGCTAATTTGTATTTCACAGGCATCATTCGCCAATTGGCAGATTAGAATTGCAACACAATACCAGGCTACATACTTTTGATTTTTAAGAATCAAAAGAAATGAAATGAAAAAGCCAATTGTTGTTTTGTTACATACACTGTATTGGGGGATGTATTTATTATTACTCGCCATGTTCTTCTGGATTTTAAATTCAGGGAAAATGCATATAACATTTCAATTTTTATGCAGTGTGTTATTTCTTAAACCATTTGGATGGAGCGCAATTCTTCCAGGATTACTTGGCTTCTATACATTTTATTCAATATTATTTAAAAGATATCTGACAAAGCAAAAAATAGTAAAATTGTTTTGTCAGCAATCATATTCGCTTCTGCAAGTTCTATAATTACAGAACTAATTATATATGTCGCATTCCATAACCGGGGAATCAATTGGGGATTTAGTGATGTTGTGATTCTTAGCTTGCTGATTTCTTTTATTGCGCTAATAAATGGTGCAACCGGATTAATTATGAAAGGATTTATTAATTGGTATAATGATATAAAAATTAAGGTAGAGTTAAACAAAAGAAATTACGAAATGGAATTGGCGATGTTGAAATCTCAAATAAATCCACACTTTTTATTCAACACGATTAATAATATTGATGTATTGATTACGAAAGACGCACTAAGAGCATCTGAATATTTAAACAAGCTATCAGACATTATGCGGTTTATGCTTTATGAAACGAAGCCTGCAAAAATCCCTTTAAACAAAGAGCTTACCTACATCGAAAAATTTATTGAGCTGCAAAAAATAAGAGCGACCAATGAACATTACGTCAATTATTCTCTAAAGGGGGACCCAGGAAATTTTATGATACCTCCAATGATTTTAATTCCCTTTATTGAAAATGCTTTTAAGCATGCTGAAAATAAAAAAGCAGAAA
>JBBPZF010000819.1:0-2967 GCA_038199105.1 Chitinophagales bacterium
AATACCAGGTTACACCAGCAGGGGAGTGGCTGATAGATAATTTTTATCTTTTAGAAGAACATATTCGAATCGCTAAAACACATTTTCCTAAAAATTATAGCGAAGACTTACCCCAGCTTGTTGATAGCACGTCAACAGGCATAACGCGTATTTATGATATCGTGCTCGAGATTATTTCTCACAGCGATGGAAGGATAGATGTGGAGAGCCTGGAGGGTTTTGTGAAGGCATATCAAACGGTTACTAATTTGAAATTAGGGGAATTATGGGCAATACCGATTATGCTCCGGCTTGCATTGATTGAAAACATAAGACGTGTATCAGCCCGGATCGCCATTGACAGGGTTGATAAAAATCTTGCAAATTATTGGGCGCAGGAAATGATTGAAAGGGTAGAAAAAGATCCTAAAAACCTCGTATTGGTAATCGCCGATATGGCCCGGTCTAATCCTCCCATGGTGAGTGCATTTGTGGCGGAATTGATACGCCAGTTGCGGGGGAAAGGCCCTGAACTTGCATTGCCGCTAAACTGGATCGAACTCCAATTATCGGAAAGTGGGTTAACGGGTAATGAATTGGTGAATGCTGAAAATCAAAAACAGGCTGCAGACCAGGTTTCTATAAGCAATAGCATTGGCAGCCTGAGGATGCTTGGAACGATGGACTGGCGCGACTTTGTAGAAACAAATAGTATTGTTGAGCAAACGCTTCGCGAGGACTATGGTGGTGTTTATGGCCTAATGGATTTCTCAACCCGTGACCGGTACAGGCACGTAGTAGAGTCTATTGCGAAAAATAGTATAGTAAGCGAGCAGGAAGTTGCGCGAATAGCAATAAATCTAACGAAGGAAAATGCCCATACCATTGACGAGGATCAGCGCTCTGCTCATGTTGGCTACTACCTCATAGGAGATGGATTATCTCAAACAAAAAAGGCGGCAAAAATGAAGGCGCCCGCGATGCAAAGAATAAGCCGCTTTATGGGAAGACATACTTTTCCAATTTACTTTTCTTTTATTTTTCTCGTCACCTTTGCCTTAACTGCAGCAATTTTAATAAATGCTGATTTTGAAACAAAAAGCATTTGGATTCTTTTGCCAATAGCTTTGCTTTCACTCGTTGCAGCAAGCCAGCTTGCCATATCTCTTGTTAACTTTTTCTCTACTTTATTGGTGAAGCCAAATTTGTTGCCAAGGATGGATTTCTCCCGTAAAATTCCTTTTGATTCCAGCACATTGGTTGTAATTCCGGCAATGCTGACCAACACTGCTGAAATAGAAAATTTAGTGGAAGCACTGGAAGTCCGTTTCCTGGCAAACAGGAATGAAAATTTGCATTTTGGTTTATTAACTGATTTCACGGATGCTTCACAGGAGACGCTTCCCGCAGATCAACCCCTCCTGGATCTGGCGGAAGAAAGAATTGTAGCGTTAAATAAAAAATATAAAAGAGAAAACAATGATTTGTTTTTTCTCTTTCATCGTCCGCGTAACTGGAATCCACAGGAAAATGCATGGATGGGCTATGAAAGAAAACGTGGAAAACTTACCGAATTAAATTCACTGCTACGTGGAAATCCAAAAGATTTTTTTTCACTTATCATCGGTGATCAATCTATTTTTCCTGATATAAGATACGTGATCACCCTGGACACAGATACGCAACTGCCCATGGGCTCGGCGTGGAAATTAATTGGAACGATGGCCCATCCCCTGAACAGGGCGTGGTACAGTGAGAAAAAGAAAAGGGTAACAAAAGGCTATGGCATATTACAACCACGCGTGACCGTTAGTTTGCCCGATATAACCGGCTCGCTATATGCCCGTATGCATGGGAATGAACCTGGCATTGATCCTTATACCCGTGCCTCTTCTGATGTTTACCAGGATTTATTCGAGGAAGGCTCTTTTATTGGTAAAGGAATTTATGAGGTAGATATTTTTAAAAAAACATTGAAGGGAAGATTTCCTGAAAATAATATCCTGAGCCATGATCTCCTGGAAGGTTGTTATATACGCTCAGGTTTAGTGAGCGATGTACAATTGTTCGAGCAATATCCAACCAGCTATTATGCGGATATGAAAAGGCGCTCACGCTGGATTCGTGGAGACTGGCAAATTTTCTCCTGGATTTTACCGGTTGTCCCCGGACTGAAAAGGCATTTATATAAAAACCCAATTTCGGGATTGTCCCGCTGGAAAATACTCGATAACATCAGGCGTAGCCTTGTTCCTATCGCCCTCACTTTGCTGCTGTTATTTGATTGGTTTGTATTACGCTCTTCCTTTTTCTGGACGCTCACAGTTTCAGCAATCATCGTTTTTCCAATTTTTATTACTTCCCTCTGGGATACTATCCGGAAGCCCAAAGATGTGATCTTAAAGCACCACATCACCAATTCAGTTCGTAACATAAAGGACATTGTAACAAGCACTTTATTTACGCTGATCTGCCTGCCGTACGAAGCTTTTTCAAATTTGATTGCAATCATAAATACGCTATGGCGTATGTTGGTTTCGAGGAAAAAACTGCTGGAATGGAATCCCTCACGCAATTCGGAAAATTCCCGAAAATCAACTTTGTCCGCATCTTATTATTCCATGTGGATTGAGCCGGCACTTGCTTTGGCTGTCTTCATGTGGCTATTAATATATTCACCGGCAAAGCTGTTAATAGCAGGGCCAATTCTTATCCTCTGGCTCATCGCTCCTTTTGTTACCTGGTTTGTAAGCAAACCATTAAAGAGGCAGGTTGCCGTACTTAACGATGAACAAAATATTTTTTTACGAAAACTCGCAAGAAAAACCTGGAGTTTCTTCGAACGTTTTGTTGCTATTGAAGACAACTGGCTGCCCCCGGATAATTACCAGGAACAACCGGAGGAACAATTAGCACACAGAACCTCTCCAACCAACATCGGTCTATCGTTGCTCTCCGGTTTAACAGCCAGAGACTTTGGTTATATAA
>JBBPZF010000820.1:0-5696 GCA_038199105.1 Chitinophagales bacterium
ACGGGACAGGTCGCGACCGTGACGGGACAGGTCGCGACCTGTCCCTACCAGGGGCGCACATGATTTTAAATGAATAAGGCAAAATTTCAGACCAGCAATGGTATTGGTTAGCGGAACAATATTCCTACATTATTTTGCACGAATTTATTGTTATGCCAAATCACATTCATGGTATCATTGAAATAAACACGGTAGGGACAGGTCGCGACCTGTCCGATAATGATACTGGTGATAACCGTGACGGCCAGGTCGCGACCTTTCCCTACCTAAAATTAAATCGGTTTCTGAATTGATAGGTGCGTATAAAATGACAGTATCAAAAAAAATACATTCATCAGGCTACCCGGGATTTGCATGGCAACGATCCTTTCACGACCATATCATCAGGAATGAAGAATCGTATGAAAAAATTTCAAACTACATTATCAATAACCCAAATTGTTGGGACCAGGATAAATTTTTTAAAATGCTGTAGGGACAGGTCGTGACCTGTCCGATAATGATATTGACAGCCGTGTAGGAACAGGGTCGTGACCTGTCCAATAGAGATGATATCCATCACAGGACAGGCTGCGACCTGTCCCTACTGAATGGCCATTCGACTTTTATTTTTGCTTTTATAAAATAAATGATAAGGCCAATAATTGTTACGCCTATTCCACCAAGCATAAGCTTGCTACCAGTAGAAAAAAGAATGAATAGCCACATCGCAACAGCAAGAATAACAGGAAGCGGAAACAGCGGCATCTTATAAGGAAATTCAACGCCATTTTTCTTACTTCTTAACAACAGTAAACCAATAGCCTGCCCTATAAACTGGATCATAATACGCATGGCAAGAATGGCGCTGATAATATCGCTCAGCCTGAATAGCATGCTGAATATAAATGCAATCCCACCAAGAACTATTAACGATACATGCGGAAAATTTTTAGTGGGATGTAACCTTGCAAAAACTGAAAAAAATTCGCCGTCTGCCGCGGCGGCGTAGGGAATACGACTATAGCCAAGAGTCGCAGAAAAGACAGAGGCAAAAGCTACCCATAAAATTAAACACGTAACCACCTTTGCGGCTCCATTGCCGGCGAGATTTTGTATAAACTCGCTCACCACAAATTCGCTATTTTTTGCATGCTCCCACGGTATTACACTCACTACACTTATATTCATCATGAGGTATAATATCGCAATTGCCAGGATGGATATAAACATGCTTCGCGGAATATTTTTGGAAGGATTCTTTATCTCGCTGCCGAGATGGCAAATGTTGTAATAACCCAAATAACTATACACTGATTTCACACTGGCAAATCCGATAGCAGTTACGAATGCATAATCAATGCTTACTCCGTTATTTATATTTTTTATCGGGTTTAGAAAATTACCATGAGCGATGCCGCTTCCAATTATCCAGAACATAGTAATGATAACACCGCTCCAAAGAAAAACACTTATTTTGCCAATAGCTTCTATTTTACGATACAACAAAATCACGATAAGCGCAACCACGCTCCCACTCACTATTTTTTCCGTAACACTGGTAAGCGGCACGAGGTAAGAAAAATATTTTGCAAAACCTATTGCTGCTGATGCAATAACCAGTGGCGCCTGTATCATTGTTTGCCATACAAATAAAAAGCTCATCATTTTACCCGCATCCTTTTTTCCATACGCTTCTTTCAAAAAATTGTACGAGCCGCCTGCCCGTGGAAATGCAGCTCCCAGTTCACTCCATATCATTGCATCCACCAGAGAAAGAAAAGCACCCGCAATCCATGCGTATAAAAACCATGGGCCATTCATCATACCGATAACCATCGGCATAGTAATGAACGGGCCAATGCCTACCATGTCAGTCATATTGATGGCTGTAGCCTGGCCAAGGCCCAGCCTTCTTTCTAACGCAGGTTCTGTCATTTTTTATTTTAGATAAAAACAAAGATGCCGAATAGAAATTTATTATGGAAAATAAAGTACCACTCTTGTGGTTCCGATGATGTGAAATAATTATTTCCAATAAACGAGTCACCTGGTTAATGCAAAAAGACGCCCAACTGGAGCGCCTTTTGCATTTGAAAAATTTTTTATTATTGCTTGATAAATTTCTCCGTATCTCCTTTTTCTGTTTTTATAAAATACATTCCATTTTGGAGAGAGTTTACATCAATGTCCTGTTTCATTTGGGTGATTGTTTCTTTTTTTACCACCCTACCCTGGTTATCTAATACGAACATTTGTGTGTTCAAAAGTTGGTTATCACCCAACTCTATTGTTATCTTATTTCTGGTAATAGATGGATAGATCATTAACGACTTGAGAATGCCATCAAACTTTACGCTTCTTATGTAACTATATTTTGGCGTGCCATCCGCATCTGTTTGCTTAAGGCGATAAAAATTATTTCCTTTTGCAGGTGTGAGATCACTGTAACTGTAAGTGATTTCTTTGGCCGAATTTCCTGCGCCTTTGATAAATCCAATACTTTCCCAACCTGTAGTTCCCTTTGTGGAACGTTCTATAGAAAAACCTGCATTATTATGCTCTGACGATGTCTTCCATGTTAGGCTGATTTTTGCACCGGATTTTTCGGCAGCGAAAGAGCTAAGCTCAATCGGCAGCGCGCTACACGGGCCTGTTAGCGGCGCACCGGGAGCAATCCAATTGGAAGTGCTACCTGTTAAGGCAAAGTTCCTTAGAACGCCGTCCTGCGTGTTAGGTGAATTATCATGCAGTGCCGTTTCCGTCGGATTAGCCCCACCAGCAATTCCCTGGTTAAAATTATAGTAAGCCATAAGGTTAGGTTCTGTTCCAACCAAAGAGCAATTAGCATCTGCAGCAATAAATGCAGCGGGTTGTGCGATACCCCAAAACCTGACTTCATCAATACTGCCAGCAAAAAAAGCACTCGCAGTTCCTGTATAAATCGCACCAATATAATTTGCGGTTTCGGTATAAGTAATTGCCATACCTGCAGCAACCGCAGTACCGTTTTTGTAAAGAGTGATGGCACCTGATACATTATCGTAGCTTACTGCTACATGATACCAGGTGTTTGCCACTAACGGAGTTGGATCTTGTACGTCGGTAAAGCTTCCTGCCTGGCCAGCAGTCAACAGCCCGTTCACAACATAAAAATATGTTTGACTTCCTGAAATTATGTTGTGATAGCCTGCGTCAACAGCGCTAAGATTAATCCATGCCTCTTTGGTATAAGAATTTTGAACAATAAAGGGAATATCTACATAGTCATCTACCCCATCGAAATTAAGCGCTTCACCGGTCTGGGCGCGGGCCGGTTGAAAAGCAAACGAAGAACAAACAAAAATTATTGAGGCAATCAGGAATTTAAGTAAGCGCCTCCGGAGTAAGTTTTTTAGTAAAATAGGTTTCATTTTAGATTGATTTTGTGTGTGTAAAAACATGGTTACTATTTCAAAGATAAAACTCTTAGACAGAAGTGGTGATAAATATCAATCTGTTACAAAAGAAAAATATTTGCATCAGCGACATTGGTATTATTTTATTTTATTTTATGAATTGAAGACTTTCTTTCTGTGACTCAGCTTGAATTTCGAGTGTATATTTTCCCCAGGAAAGGCCGGCCACATTTGCCGAATATAAAAATTCAGAAGACACGAGCCTCGTTTCCTTTCGCATAGTTCTTCCTTCTGCATCCACGATAATAAAAGTTATTTTCTGTGGATTTGAAGCAAATATCTTTACATTTATTTCATTTTTTGCAGGAACAGGGAAAAGTTTACCGACCTGGAAGGCTTGCCTGGACTGCAATACGGCGACCACCTTTGAAAATATTTTTTGGTTACCATTTTCTATCGCTGATATACGATAATAGTTAATTGAGCCGGACGGCTTGTCGTCAACAAATTCATACGTTTGAATACCAGTAGATTTAATTGCATTCACCTTACCTACTTCATCAAAATCCTTCGCGTTTAAGCTTCGTTCTATTATAAATTGATTTAGATTTTTATCACCCGAAACTGACCAGGAAATTTTTGATTTCGCGTTTTCCTTCACCCCGTTTACATTAAAGAAATTCACCGCCAATGTATTAAGAAGTATGTCTTTTTCAATTACTTTTTGCTCAAGAACTGTTTGGCCTGCCGGATTTGTGTGTATGCCATCGCCTAAGGAATAAATGGGAAGAATATTTAGTGATGGCTCTTCTACTACATCTGTGAAAAAATCGATTCCATATGTACCAAACCTGTTTAAAATTAAGTCCCGCAGGTCTTTCAGTTTTTGCCTTTCTGAAGTACTGAAGGTATTCCGTGGCTGCGGAGTTGTAATATAACACTGGATGCCTTTCGCATTAGCAGAATCCTTTATCGTCTGTAAACAAAAAAGAATTTCCTGGTCTGTTTGCCACTCGAAATTGTTTGATGGATAATTTACAATAATTACATCCGGCTTCGGCACAAGATTTACCGCCTTCGTAATATTGTAGCGGCCATCAGGCGTGTTACGGCCGGCGGGCGGTGTGTAGCTTGACGGCATTCCGCTATAAGGGTCAGTTCCAACAGAAGCAATATTGAATAAGGTATCTATCTGTCCAAGATTTTGATAATATTTGCTTAGTTTAAATGTCCAGGCACTATCGCGTACATATAGCGGATTATGCGGTGGATTAGGATCCTTGAAATAGCCCCAGGCTGTAGAAGAACCAATGACGCAAATTCTTTTATAAGGTTGCGCTTCTACCTGTAGCGCGAAAATGAAAAATAATGAAGAGAAAAGCAGCGTTAGTATTTTTTTATTCATACCTAAAATTTTAAAACAAGAAATTTCCTTCAGGCCTTCAAGACAAAGGTTAGATAAAAAAAATAATAAGCAAATTTTAAGCCGTTATAATTTCATTACCTTTTTGGAGTTATAGGAGTATAATGGTTATTTTGCCGGCTGAAATGAAAAATGAGATTGTAAAAGAGCTGGACAATAAAATGATCATGCATTTTCTGGAAGAAAAGCATTTTACAACCGGCTTTCCCGATAGCCTGAAGATAAAATACCGCTCACTAATTTGCCCATATATCAGTTTAATACAAAAAGTAAAGGATGGCGAAAAAGTGGGTGATGTAGGCTGCGGCAGCGGGCAGTTGCTTTTACTTTTATCAGAGTACGCCCGTCCATCTTATCTTTTTGGTATTGAAATAAAAGAGCGGCTAATAAAAAATGCAAAACTTCTTTTTAATCAATCAGGGCGCCACCGCTATAGATTCGAAGTGTATGACGGGGAGCATTTTCCCGATGAATTGTCGGACATGGATACAGTTTTTTTGGTAGATGTATTACACCATCTTCCCCGAAAAAAACAGGCAGGTTTTTTAAAAAATCTTTCAGAAAAAATAAAACCCGGTGGCAGGCTGATATTAAAGGACATTGATGGCGCGAGCCCGTTTGTTGTTTTCAACAAAATGCACGATTTAATTTTTGCAAGGGAAATAGGAAATGAAATTTCTATAAAGAAAGCTTTGAAGTTGCTGCAGCAAAATGGGTTTGATATTATAGACCAAGAAAAAAGACTGATGTATGTTTACCCCCACTACACCCTTGTGGCCAAAAAAAAATAAATGGCGGATCTTATTTTTGAGCTTCTGCTTTGCCCTTCTATCTATCTACCCTGTTTATAGAAATTTCTATTACAGCAACGGACTGTTAACTTACGAGCGTCATAG
>JBBPZF010000821.1:0-3011 GCA_038199105.1 Chitinophagales bacterium
ATGACAAATAAAGGCATAGAGCTTGCACTAAATTATAGAGGAAATAAAGGAGCAGATTTTCAATATGGATTGGGTTTAACCTTTACTTCAATTAAAAACACACTTACCAGTATAACTTCAGGCACAGACTTCGTAACAAACTTCGGAGGGCTGGGTTTAACAGGCCAGGGCTGGAGCGAATTTACCCGGTCTTACGTAGGAGGTCCGGTGGGCGAATTTTTTGGATATAAATCGTTAGGAGTGTTTCAGACACAGGCGCAAATAGACGCTTTAAATGCTAAAGCTCCTGGTGGCGTTTATCAAAAAGGTACAAACCGGCCTGGCGACCGCTATTTCGCAGACACAAATGGAGATGGTAAAGTTGATGCAACTGACCGGGTATCCTTAGGTAACTCGCAACCAAAGTTTTTCGGTGGCCTTAATATTGACGCTTCGTATAAAGCATGGGACTTTAACCTGTACTTTTATGGTTCCTATGGCAATAAAATATTAAACTATGTAGAGAGTAACCTGGAAAGCTTTCAGAAACGGGGATCAGAAGGAGTGGAAAACGTTAGTGTTGAATATTTTAAAAATCACTGGACACCCGCTAATCCTTCTAACAGATATTCAAGAGCAACGGCTAATGATGATGCAATTGGCAGCAACGTACCATCAAGTGTGTGGGTTGAAGATGGAAGCTTCCTCAAATTAAAAAATCTTACAATCGGTTATACTTTATCGCCAAATATTTTGAAGAGGGTTTCATTAACAAAAGTGAGATTATACGTTTCTTCACAGAATCTATTTACCCTAACAAAATATAGCGGCCTGGATCCTGAAATTGGTATACAGGGTGGTAACCCTACTCAAAATGGAGTTGACAACGGAACATACCCTTCATCCAGGTTTTATACTGTTGGTATAAATGTGACACTTTAAAAAAGAAAATAAAAAACTTAATTATATGAAAAGTAAGAGAAAAAGTATTACACTGATTGCTTTGGTTGCCTTAATTACGCTCACCGTAATTCAGTTGAGTTGTAAAAAAGATTTCTTGAGACAAACCAATACGTTTCAATCCACCGCGGATGCCACTTTCCAGAAATCTTCGGACGTAGTGTCTCTGGTAAACTCTATTTATGACACCTACCAGAACAGTGACTTATTAAAGAAATCCATCTGGTATTGGGCCAATTTTGAAACGCATGATTTTTTTAACTGGGGAGGGGATGTTGTATGGAATAATTACCAGATTCCGGCTGACTTTGGTGCACTAAGTGTTTTTTGGAACAATGCTTACATTGGAATAGCAAGAGCTAATGCTGCTTTTGGAGTAATTGCAACGGCAAAAGACAAAGGAATTGTTACCCCGGCTTTGGCAGATCGTTTAACAGGGGAAGCGTATTTTTTACGTGGAATGACTTATTATTATCTGGCTGCTTCGTTCGGCGGTGTTCCCTTGGAGTTGAATCCGGTATCTGATGGCTTAACGCCAAGGGCTTCCAGAGATTCGGTATTTATGCAGGTAGTTTCAGATATGCAAAAAGCAGAAAATTTATTACTGTCCAAAACGACCCTGCCGGGAACAGAATTAGGCAGGGCTACCAAGGGGGCCGCTTATGCTTATGAGGGCGCTGCAAGAATGTGGCTTAAAGACTATGCCGGCGCTCTGGCCGCATTTAATAATCCTGAGCTTACTAGTAATTACCATTTGATGGTAAAATTTGCGGATGCAAATGAATATGATCATCAAAATAATGATGAGTCTCTTTTTGAAGTGCAGTTTGAAGTTCCTCCCGGCGGTACCCAGGATTGGGGAGGAAGCTGGCAAGTGCCCGGGGGCGAAATTGCATGGATAGACAGTTTTAGTTGGCCGCAGGAATTAACCGGTCAGGGGTATGATTATGGCAACCCTGCACTTTGGAATTCGTATCAACAAGGCGATACTCGTAAATTACTTACAATAGTTGGCCCCGGTGATACACTCGCAAGCCCGCTAATAAATAAAGTACTCGGGGGCTTAAAAGGCTATAACCAGGTAATAAAGGGTTTTCAGTCGGGTAATCCAGTATATACCGGAGATGATGGCAAGATATTAAATACCGTAGGCACTTTAACAAGGCCATGGTACGGGGATACTAAAAATCGCAGCGGATATTACTGTGCTAAAAAATGGAGGGATCCAAATTTAACCGGCGGAAACTCGAATGCTGCAGGTAAATCCAATCTCTTTGGAGACCAGAACCAAATTCTTTTGAGATATGCTGAAGTGATTCTTAGCAGAGCGGAATGTAAAGTGCGTACTGGTGACGTTGCCGGTGCTATGGCAGATCTTAAATTAGTAAGAGACCGCGCATGGGGCGGATCTGCACCTGCTATTATAAAAGATAGCGCTAATTACGATGGAACTCCAGGAGTACCTATTACCGATCCATTACAGATGGTATTAAGTGAATACAGGCATGAGTTAAGTGGTGAGTACTCTGTGTTTTATGATCTTTGCAGAGCAGGCACAGACGAAGCCATTGCTTTTATTAACAAAGCAAATGGCACAGTAGATAAGAGTTATAACCCTATACCAAACCCGGCTCCAGGCCCAACACACGATGGGCAGCCGCATGGTTTGTATAATACATCTCTTACAGCAACGCACACTATTCTTCCGATTCCCCAGGCTGCTATAGGACTTAACCCAAATCTGACACAAAACCCAGGATATTGAAATATATAAATTTTTTTGAAAAAGGTTTCTCCAAAAGAGAAGCCTTTTTCATTAATGCACTTTCACCTTAATTTTACAATTTCATTCCAGCGATATTTATGAATCTATTCCGATCATTGTTTTTTTATTTGCTGGTGTTGTGGTTAGGTGCCTGCAACAATAAAGCAACACTATTTGAAAGAATTTCTTCTTCACATTCCGGTATTACCTTTAATAATACAATTACAGAAAACGACTCCATAAACCCACTTGACGTAGTGAATATCTATAATGGCGGAGGCGTTGGCATTGGAGACTTTAATAACGA
>JBBPZF010000822.1:0-7710 GCA_038199105.1 Chitinophagales bacterium
AAAATAATTTAAACTTATTTTAGCGTCTTTAAGTAAATTTTTCAGTTCATCAACTGAAGAACTTTTTGAATGTGATTTTAACACCTTTTCAACGGCTACTCTATCTTTCACCTCTTTTAAATCTTCGATAAATTGCTTACTTTCTTTTGATTCAACTATTAAGTCACTCATTGCTAATTTAAACTCATCTCTTTCTTTCTTAATTTGATCAAACTTATCCCGGGTTAAAGGATCAGTATATTTATTTTTATCTAGGTAACTTTCAGCCTCTGTCAAAAATCTTGTTTTCTTTGAGGACCATCGATCTGTTTTTACTTCTTCATAAGGAATTTCTAAATATTTATGTAACAAGTCCTTAAGTCTGTCCAAAGATTCACTATCTAATAGCTTTTCAATTTGCTTGGGTTCATGGATTACTCCAACTGTCTTATAGTTTATAGGTGGAATTATGATGGGCAAAACAGGTTTATCAGTAGCCCATGAAGCACCCATTTCGCAAAGACACATTTCGCTTTCTTTATAATAGGGGCTTATAAATAAAAGAATAACATCAGACTTAAGTAATCCACTTCGAATTTCTGATCGCCAATCCTCTCCCGACTTTATTTTAGTTCCATCGCCAGATGTATAAAATACATTGGAAGTCTTCAACTGCAGAACGCCAATCAATAAATCATCAACAAAAAGGTTTATCAACTCTTTATCTTTAACTGCATGGCTTATGAAAACAGTTTTCATTTACTCTTATTTTTAATTTCAATTAATTTTTCTTTCTCCTACTGGATGCAATGTAGATTTCCACTACGTTATCCGTATTCAAATCATAATCGTAAGATCTTCGATCGAGTATTTCAAGTAAATCAATAATTCTGTCTTCCTCTGTGATAAACTTTCCATTTCCATCCTCAACTAAATGAAATCCTAAAAGCTGACACTTTGATTGCAATTTTTGAATGTTCATAAGATTTAGATCATTCCTAGATTTAATGGATGCTAACAGTTTGGCAGCCCTTCTTGCTCCCTTCGCGGTGATATATTCGGCGATCGGAGTAAAGTTGAGAATTGGCATTGCTTGGCTTAGTTGGTTTACTGTCTCATTTACTCCCGCTATTATCTGCTCATCCAAATCTGAAATAAATACAAAACCAGAAGGGTGAAGAATTTCAACATACGTGTCATGAATTAAAAAATCAAAATCATTGTCAAGTTTAAACGTCATCTTCCACAGCTTGCAAAGTGTCATTCCATAACCTTACAATTCTTTTTTTAAGTAAAGCTTTAAATTGGTTAGGTCTTTTAACTCCAATTGTCTTTGCTCCGTTATTATGTATGAACTCTGCGAAATAGTAATCAACAAAAGGTAAGTATTCAGACAAATCAATATTATTGAGTGGGGGATTTTGATGATGAAATAGGTCATTTATAGAAGCCAGATAATCTTGATTAAGACTTACAGAAAGTTTTTCTACACTAGAATATTTTTCAATAGGGGAAAATTGTTCCGGCTCATCAGGAATACTATCATAAGAATCACTAAAAGAATTCCTCATGTCAACTAATGTTTCCTTCACGGAATTATCTATTGGAATTTTATTGTGAATTATATCATTTCCAATTTTTATACATATCCCAAATGATATACTACTAAAATCTTCAATTGTCATACTTGTAATTTTTTAGTTCGATGAAAACAGAATTACTTATTCTATGCGCATTTAAGGTTTTTAAATCCGAAGGAATATTTTGTCGAATAGATAATAACACTGCTCCGTGTTGATTTGGAATCGTAAACACTCTATAACCACTAAAAGCAAAAAGAATATTTATAAAATGCATATTCATGTTCCAAAGAACAAATAGAACAAAAAAGATTGCACAAAGCACAGCGTAAAATTCATTTAAGGAACCTATAGAAACACTATACAAAGGAAGTAGAACCGTAAAAAGATATGTAAATAGGTATTCTTTGTTCAAAGTTGCCTGGCTTACGCTGATGGGAAAAATATCCCCGCATTTCTTTGCGGAATTTATTCTAGCCTTTATTACTAAATACGGTATAGTGATTAAACAAACAATAACTATCCAGGTATGTTTTTGTGAAATCAATAATTGCTCCCCATCCTTAATTTGAATACCTCTGATTCCCACTAAAATAAATAGTGGGGCCATACTGGAAAGCAGCATCATAAATTTTACAAACGGTAAACCCTTAGATTGTTTCATAAGTCATGATCTATTTTGCAAACCAATACTTTCTAAATTTTCTTTTATTTGTAATTCTAATTCTTTACTATCCTCAAAGTGTTGCATTAATTCATTTGACAACTTTTTCATCTTTTCTTCAAAAGGAATTCCATCATCATCCTCTACTTCAGTACCAACATATCGCCCTGGCGATAGCACATAATTATTTGCTTTTACATCTTCCAGAATAGCAGTCTTACAAAAACCGGCTACATCTTCATGCACACCGGTATCAAGTCCCGGTACTTTTACACCAGGATTGTTGCGCCATGTATGGTACACATGTGCAATCTTTTGCAGGTCTGCATCTTCAAACACCCGCAGCCTGCGGTTCACCATGTGGCCCAGTTTACGGGCATCAATAAATAATATTTCATTTATCCGTTTGCGGTGGAGGCCATCTTTGCCATCACGGTTTTTGCTTAAAATAAACAAGCAGGCGGGTATGCCGGTCGTTAAAAAAAGCTTGTCCGGCATTTGCACAATACAATCCACCATGCCGTTATCAATCATGTATTCACGCACATTCTTTTCGCCTGCGCTTCCGGTTGTCATTGCGCCGTTTGCCATCACCACACCTGCTGTCCCCTTTTCACTTAAGTGATACCATAAAGTTTGAAACCACATATAGTTGGCATTACCGCCCGTTGTAAATTTTTCTTTCGCTCCAAACAATCGTGGGTCATTTTCCGGCAGGTCCTCTGGGTGCCAGTTGCTAATATTAAAGGGTGGGTTCATTAAAGCGAAGTCTCCTTTCAATTCAGGAAAGCGGTCAACCAATAAAGTATCACCAAGTTTTACATCAAATGAAAGATTGCGCAACAGCAGGTTCATTTTGCAAAGTCGGAGTGTGCCTTCATACCGCTCCTGCCCGTAAATAGATATGTCATTTTTATCACCACCATGTGCTTGTACAAATTTCAGGCTCTGCACAAACATACCACCGCTGCCACAGGCAAGATCCATAATGCGGCCTTTCAATGGTTCTATCATTTCAACCAATAACCGCACAACAGAACCGGGTGTAAAGAACTGCCCGGCACCGCTTCCCTCAGCCTGCGCAAACTTGCCTATATAATATTCATATACCCGTCCATAAATATCACTCTGCGGATTGCTGGCTTCAGAAAACTTTTCGTTGGAAAATAAATTGATCAACCCCGCCACTTGCGAAACTGATAATTGGCTCTTTACAAATATGGGTTCCAGCACGCCTTTGTAATCCGGATTTCTGCCGGCGAGTATTTCATCTATCGCCACAAATGCTTTATCTACTTTTACTTTTATATCATCCTGCTCTGCATTTTCCCGCAGGTATGTCCACGTAGCTTCATTAGGCAATTTGTAAACATTCTTTATTTGATACTCCAAATCATCTTCGAGAAATGCTAACTGCACAGATTCATTTGAAGTATAATAATCCGACTTAGGATCGGTGTGAACTCTTTTTTAATTTCCTCTTTGCGGAGGTCATATCTTTCTGAAAGATGCTTTACAAATAAAAGGGAGAGTACATAATCTTTGTACTGGTTTTCTGCAACAGCCCCACGTAGTTCATTGGCAGCATTCCATAGTTCGTTTTCGAAGTCAATGTCTCCTTTGGGTTTTGCTTTTATATTTTTAGCCATTAAGCAGTCGTTTTTCTAAATGTACTCAAATACATCTATATACAAAGTGTTAGCGGATATGGCTTTTACAATTAGAGTGTTCAAGATAATAATTATTTTTAAATCGGAGCAACCAACAACGTGGCACCCTTCTCTTTGTTTAAATAAAAATTCCCAGTTTGCAGTTGACCTTTTATGTGGGGCACCACATAAAAGGTCTATTAATACATGGCATTTCAAAAGACGGTGATAAAAAACAAGGTCTATAAAGAAGTATTCATCGCCAATTAATATTTTCTTTTGACAGGCTTCAAAACAAAAGCCGTTGCCTAACTCAATAATAAATTCCTGGAGATTGAGCAATGCTTGCTCCAGTTGAGCCTCACTAACCATTGCATTGGAGGAAAGATTTAAGAAGTCAAAAAAATAATGAGATTTTATAAGGTCATTTGTTGTTTCAGGTTCAATCTTTTGTTTTAATTGTTTAAAGGCAAGTTCTTTATCAGCAGATAAACCAAGCCGTTCATAAGAGAGAGAATTAATCTGCCTTTTCAACTCGTGTACAGAAGGCTGGGTTTTTAGTATCAGCAATTCATAATATCTTCTTTTTAGCGTATCTTCTATTTTTATCAGTTCTGTAAAATGCGTATAAGAGATGTTGGAGAAAACTGATTTAAAATGTGATTGTTCTTCTGCTGTTATATCGTTAGGAGATTCTTGGGTTGGCAACCCAAGAATGTTTTTTGGAATGAGGTTGTTCAATTCTTGGGTCATTAACCCAACAATTGCTGAATATGCCTGATAGAATTGCCGGCATCTTGAAAGCTCAGGAGCTGTTAATCCTTTGATCTTAATTTTTTCAGCAATGGTCTCTCTAAGTTTTATTCCATAAGCTGCCCGGTCTTCACCATTTTGTTCAAACTCTACAATGTAATAACCAATCAGCCAGTTTCGGAATGTGAGATGCCGGTTTACCGCTTTTACAGCATTGTATTGTAAGCTGGAATGAACAAGGCTGATAGCCTTTATTAATTGCTGAAACTTCATTTATGATTATATGATTTAGAACAGATTCGCCAATCAGCGATTGACCAATTCAAAATAAAATATTAGCTTACTACAAACCAGGTATCAAATCAAGATTGTCTTTTTTATATCGTTGATTTATTTTTTCTTCATTGATAGTTTCCACTGCAGATTTTTGTCCTGGCTTCAGTTTATTAAGAAGATCCAAACCGGCTTTGCCCATACGCTCTTTCACGGAGCCGTCTTCCTGCACTTCTTCTTCAACTGTTTGTTTTTTTATCCATTATTGCAGGGCATCGTGCAAATGTACCATAGCTTTTGGTTCACCTTTAAGAAATTCGCTTTTAATATTTAATCAATAAACCGGGATAGCCGTTTCAGTTTTACAAAAGCCAATTTCTCCAACGGTTGTTGGAGAATCTAAAAGTGAATGTAACAATAACAGATTTCCAACAGTTGTTGGAGAATTGAAAATATTCAATGGGAAAAGAGCTAACAGCATACGAAACACTATTGGACGAAATTGTAAGAGAGATCGAACAGCATCGCATTAAAGCAGCGCGGGGGCTAAACGCAACTCAAATGCAGCTTTATTTTTTACCAGGCGCAACGACAGTAGGCAAGCAGGAACAGGAAGGTTGGGGAAAGTCTGTGGTAGCACAATTAGCCGCAGATTTGAGCAGGCTAACAAAAAGCAGCAGGGGTTTTTCAGCTCAAAACCTTTGGTACACGCGACAATATTTTATGGAGTATAAAGATAATGAGACATTGAAAAATCTTTCTTTCCAGGTTCCGTGGGGGCAAAACATTCTTATATTAAGCAAATAAAAAATGAACAACAGCGTAAGTACTATTTATCAAAGACAATAGAAGCCGGCTGGAGCCGCAATACCCTGCTAAATCAAATTAAAGCGGAAGCGCATACAAGGCAAGCCGTGCTTCAAAAGCAGCATAACTTCAAAGATACCTTACCCGTCCATCTCACAGAACAGGCAACTGAAATATTAAAAAGTGACTACAACCTTGAGTTCCCTGGCATTGCAGAACCTCTTTTAGAAAGACAATTGGAAAAGCGCCTGGTTGAAAACATAAAAGATTTTATGTTGGAGCTTGGTTATGGATTTTCGTATATCGGTAATCAATATCGTTTAGGCTTAAATGATAAAGAATATTTTGTTGACTTGTTGTTTTTTCAGCACAAGCTGAAATGCCTCGTAGCTGTAGATTAAAGGTTGGCCCTTTTGAGCCGGAGTTTGCCGGTAAGATGAATTTCTATCTTAACTTATTGAACGAACAGGTTAAGTTGCCGGAAGAAAATTCATCGATCGGTATTATACTTTGCGCTGAAAAAAATATGGTTGAAGTGGAATATGCATTAAGCGGAATGGCCAACCCGATTGGTGTTGCGGAATCCAAATATCGCAAGCAACTTCCTGCAAAATTAAAACGAGAATTACCCGGAGCGTCCGCATTAAAAAAAAGATGCAGGAAGAAATTTCAAAAAATAGAAAGTCTTGATATAAGATTATTGATTGCTTTGGGTATAATAAGGTGTTAGTTTACCCTTCCAAAAGGCAACACTAACAAATAAAAAAAGAGCCGTACAGCAGCCCTTCATCAGAACATTTTTGTATGGTTATCGACATTATCAAACCAATTACTAAAACAATCCCGATTGATTAAAATTTGTTTTAAAGGAATCTGGAAGTAGGTTTGAGATGCTGCGCTAATAACCTCCTTGCAACATCTTATAACTTCCAGAATCTGGAATTGTGTTTGGTGAGGAACGAGACAATCTCAATTCCCAATAGCCCTTTTAGGGTGCAGTTCACACGTCTTAGTTGCCGAAGGCGTAAAAGAAATAAGACGGGTGTACTGGACCGGTTCTCCCGCAGTACCGCTAAAGAAGCTACCAAATAAAAATAATAGATATTTTATTTTTAAACGAAGCCTCATAACGAATAAGTTATCATTTGTCAATTTTTCCGCTCCCGGTTTTAAGTAAATTTAATTGTTGAGCAAAAAAGATTATATAATTGCATCACTTGCGATAATCTCTGTTATTGCGTTGATCATCCATGGCCCGATTGCTCAAAACCAGGATTATCATGTTTTTGCTGACGCACGAAAATTTTTCGGTATTCTAATTTTATTAACGTGATTACAAATTTACCATTTGCTTTAGTCGGCTTATTTGGAATGCGGGTTGTAAGTTCAATAAAAGAGAAAAAATTAAAGCATATTAGTTTTATGATATGTGCAGGCTTTCTATTGGTGACAATAGGAAGTGGTTATTATCATTTGCGACCAAATAACAATACGCTGGTTTATGACAGAATACCGATAATAATCATTGTTATATCTTTTTTTGCTTTCATTATTTATGATTCTATTAGTTCAAAGAGAGGATATGAAGCGTTAATCATTTTTAATATTATTGGTGTGATGAGCGTTATTTACTGGATAACTACTGAACATAATGGTAATGGGGGATCTGCGTTGGTATGGTATGGTGCAATTTTTTCCTACCCTCGCAATCCCGGTAATGCTAAGGCTATATAATTCAACTTTCAAACATTGGAAACAAATAGCGCTGATTTTTCTCCTTTTTGGAATTGCCAGGATAAGTGAAATGTTCGATAAAGAAATTTACGATTTACTTAATGAAATAATTAGCGGCCATTCGCTTAAACACTTATTTATGGCTGCCGCAGGATATGAGATAATTGTTCTTCTATGTTATCGATTAAAGGATGCGACAGGTAGATCCCTTTGATCTTTTTTAGATTCATTGCGTAAACAATTTTCGAATTTGTCGCCGCATTAGAAAAGT
>JBBPZF010000823.1:0-2301 GCA_038199105.1 Chitinophagales bacterium
AAACTCAGCGCCTGTATAGGCGATGTTAGTTCAACGCAACGATTGGCGTTATTAAATACAATATTAAAATAATGTTATTATTAAAAATCAGTTATAGAACCCTTTAATGTCTTAACTATTTTAACTGCATTAAATAATCCCACATGAATTAAAGTTTGTTTAAGGCAGTTAAGCGAGTATATATGAGGATTTTCTAATGCTTCTGCTGCAGTAGGATGATCCAAGAGAGAGTCGAGTCCAAAGTGTTGGTGTTGCTTATACCTAGCTGATGTTACATTGTTCGACCCTGCTTTCGTAAATACTTTTGTTGCCTGCTGCTTTTGTCCGCGTGGATAGTAGATTTCCACACGGTTGTCTTACAACTGTTGCCAATATTTTATGTCATCTACAACGCCTTTTTGAATGGAGCCCGAACAGGTCGACCGGGTGCAAGGTCCTTTTTCAATTGACCCTTATTCACAACGAGCACTCCATTCACCATGACATACATAATACCCTCCGAATACTTTGCCGGTTCTGCATAAGTTGATTTATCAATAATTCTTTCAGCATCAAAGATGGTAATATCAGCATCGGCTCCAACTCGAATACGCCCTTTATTTTTCATCATTGGTACACGCTGCTCTAACCTTTGTGCAGGCATCAGCGTCATCTTGCGAATAGCATCCATCAACGTAAGCGTCTTTGTTTCACGGACATAATGACCTAAAAATTTGGAATATGTACCGGCAGTACGTGGATGTCCTTTGCCATTCTCTAACTCACCGTCACTGATGATCATGGTCAGCGGATTTGCAATTGTTTCCTTCACTAAATCTTCTGAGTATTGATGCCCTATTACAAACCCTCCTTGTTTACGATACCTCGCAAAACTTTCGGCTGTAAGCCTCTCTCCTGTGATTGTCCACTCTAAATCTTTGTAATCCATCCCATACTTCTTCTGCCATCCTTCATTTAAATCCGCTGATTTAATTTCTGTCATCCAGGCGGTATATGGATAAGCTTCTGTTGTAATATCCATCCCATGCAATCGGGCATCTTTGATCATTTGAAGCAATTGCGGAGTAGATCTGCCACCCATACTATGTATATGAAGAACGTGCAGTGAAGCACCCGTGATAGTTGCTGCTGCGATTGCTTCTTCAAGAGCTTGAATGTTGCTGTTTGGTTCCCGTTCATCATCAAACCGGATATGAACGTGACATGTAGCATTATATTTTGCTGCAACACGAAAAGCCTCAATGATTTCCCATCGGGAAGCAGCTGGTGTGAATGCAATAATAAAACCCACCCCAACCGCACCACGCATCAATCCATGTTCTATTTGTTGTTTTATCTGTTCCAATTCAGATTGTGATGCGATATTATTCGCCGCATTGCCCTCAGGCACTGACTTGCCGGAATCATGCATCACCTTCATGCGGATTGGCATATGGCCGACACTCACGCCATAATTAATCAGTGCTTTGCCCTCACGTTCTGCGTACCAGCGATCTACATCAGCAGTTCCGGATTCGAGTTCCAGAGCGGTGGTCACTCCGTCCATTACTTTTACAGAATAATTTTCCGGATCCTGGCCATGTTGATGCAGGTCTATAAATCCCGGAGCAACTACCAAACCTTTTGCATTAATGGTGATACGTCCTTTCAAGTCCTTAATGCTGATTGTTTGAATTGTTCCTTTGGTAATGCCAATATTGCGCACAGCATCAAGTTTCGATTCGGGATCGACAACTCTTCCATTTAGGATAACAAGGTCATAATTGTGATTACTGCGAGATATAATTTTCTGAGCTACTGCATCAAAACTAATCAGTGACAAAAGCAATAAGAACAATTTTTGCATAAGCTAATATATCAGAGCGTAGCCCGTCCCATCCAGTAGACAGATTATAGCTAGACTTTCGGGGTGCGATTGCGGAGGCACCATGCGGAAGTCCCGATTTACCGAAGCCCAGATCGTCGCCGTGCTGCAGGAGGCGGAGGCGGGGATACCCGTCGTCGAGCTGCTGCGGAAGCACGGCGTCAGTCGCCCGACCTTCTACAGCTGGCGCTCGCGCTACGCCGGCGCGACGGTCGCGGAGCTGACGAAGCTCAAGACCCTGGAAGCCGATCACGCCAAGCTCAAGCGGATGTACGCGGAGCTGGCGATGGACTACGCGGCGGTGAAAGATGTGCTTGCCCGAAAACTGTAACGCCGTCTGCGAAGCGGCAGGTCGCCGCCCAGCTGGTCACCGAGCATCGGATGTCCGTGGTGCGCGCGTGTCGGCTGGTGCGGTTGTCGCGGGCGGCGTATTACCG
>JBBPZF010000824.1:0-3792 GCA_038199105.1 Chitinophagales bacterium
AAAAGCCAAATTTATAATTAAAAAATCTGATAGAAAATAATGGATCTCTTTGTGGAAATCTTTACTGTCGCACTTTAGTGATTTCATCCCGGGAAAGCTTCTGCTCTTTGCAATTGCTTTCTATTTTATAAAGCGCGCCAAACTTTGTCAGGATATATTCTTTTTAGGATAGCAAATACTTCTCACGCCGCCGTCGGATAATAAAACAGTAAAGGAAGAAATTTGGTGAATTTTTATTTTGATGAAATTAAAAAGCACAAGTGGACACCTCGCTAAGATTGAACTTCAACCTTGTGCCAAATGAGTGTTGGCACTTTTATTGGTATTAATTAATAGAATAATAAAAAAACTTAAATACGCCCACAATCTTCATTGAATATCTTACATTTTTGAAGCCCCGAGAAAAAATTTATAAACTTCTAAAATTAAATTATGATTAAGACAATCAAATTATTGACAGCAGTCCTATTTTTTACTGCACTATTTTCCTGCAATAAAAAGGACAATGACATCATTACTTTTAAAGCTATCTTAAAAGGATCAAGCGAAGTGCCATCCAATCCTTCAATGGCTATTGGTAGCAGTACTTTAAAATATAACCGCTCTACAAAAACTTTTACTGATGTTACTACCTATAGCGGACTAACGCCTGTTGCGGGCCACATACACAAAGGTGCAGTTGGCATAGCCGGGCCTGTCATTTTCCCCTTCACTGATCTTACATCACCTATTACTTTAAACAGTCCTGTACTTACCGACGACCAGGTTACTGCACTTTTAAAAGATTCTATGTATGTGAATTTGCATACAAAGGAATATCCGGCTGGGGAAATAAGAGGCCAGTTAATAAAGCAATAATGCCTCGGTTTATGGAAAGAGTATTTTTAATAGGGACTCTCTTCTTGGCGCAAGGTCCGCTTGTGCCTTGAATACCGTGGTTAAAACTTAGTTCAATCAACTTTATATCTGTGAAGAAAATTCGTAACCCTTTTCTTGGCGCAGGGTGCAGTCCAGCCTGCGCTGAGCATACTTGTGCTATTGAATACTTATTATAACTTAATTCAACTAACCCTTTCATCCCGCAAAAATCTCTGGCACTACTGTACTTCCAATTTTCTGGTTTTGTTACAAAGCAAGCCACAATCGCATTTTGATGTATATAATCTAAAGTCTTATCAAGCATTTCCTGATCCTTAATTTCAATGGTTGATTGTGCTGCTGCCATAGGTTCACGAAGCCTCAATAAATATTGGGGCTTTCGCATTTAGTATATTGCCAACAACTAAAAGCGATAAATTATTTTATGGCAGATTTATTGTTATATGAACTTATTGTAAACTTTAAATGAAATTATATGAGCGTAAATAATAAACATCTTGCAACAATTCTTTTGGGTGCTGCAGCAGCATTTGGCGCCTACAAGTACACCAAAATGACAGAGGAAGAAAAGCAAAAAATGGCTGACTCTTTCAAAGATAAATTTCACAAACTTAAAGAAGAAGCTGAAAGTGCGGGGGATACTGCAAAAAATTATTTCACAGATTTAAAAACTAAAGTCACTGAAATGTTTAAAGATCATTTCCCTGGCGCCGAGCAGCATTTCGAAGATTTCTTTGAAGAAAAATCGGATGTTCCTTCGAGCCCAACGACTGAAGTAAATCCCGGCGCCTGATTGAATTTCGTGCAAGGTCCAAGATGCATCAACTGAAATTCTTCGCTAAGAAGAAAGTATTTGTTAACCAAAAATATTTGTTCTTAGGCATCGCAAAGATCATGAACATCTAATAAAAGGTCCTTTTTATTAAAGCTTATGGATAGCGTAGAGCCTTGTTGCGGCGCCGAAGTTATGCGCAGCGTTCCATTGTATAATTCTGTACGACTTTTAATATTGGTGAGCCCAAGCCCATCAGCTTTTTTTGTAGTATCAAATCCGATACCGTCATCCCGTACTGAAAATGTAAGCAACAAGTTATCGCAAGCATCTATGTTTATATAAATGTTTTTGGCCTTAGCATGCTTTAAAATATTGTTGATCTGCTCCTGTACTATTCTAAAAATATTGAGTTTAAATTTTTCCGAAAGCCCTTCCTCTATAAAATCTGCTGCAGTAAATGTAATTCGTATCGGGTGCACAAGCATTATCTCTTTAGTGAGGTCTTCGATGGCTTCAGCAATGCTTATTTCTTTTAAGGGAGCTACAAGGTTTTTAGACAACTTTCTTATTTCTTCAATTGCTGATAATACGAATGTTGAAGCATTCTCTAGTAAAGAATCCCTGTCCACTTCATTTTTTCTGGCCATACCTATATACAGTCGCACTGCACCCAAAATCTGGTTGATGTTATCATGCAATTCTCTTCCTATCTCCAGGCGTTCATTTTCATGCGCTTCAAATACGGCATCTGTTAGCTCCTTTTGCCTGTTAACTTTTTCCAACTCCACTTTTTCCTCCAGCTCTTTTTGCCTGGTGATATCTGTTTGTAATGAGAAATATTGCTTAAGATTGCCGTTTTCATCAAATATTGGTTGCACCTGAACTCTTACATATATTTCCTGGTGCGCTTTGGTATAGTTTTTTAACTCAAAAACAAAAGGTTTCTTTTTTTGGATTTGCTCTTCTATGTAATTCTCCACGTCAAAGTCTGTACCTGGACCATGCAAAAACCGCAAAGGATTTTTACCCCCGATCTCAGGCAAAGTGTATCCGAACATTTTTGTAAATGCATTATTTACCCATATAACCCTTTGCTCACTGTCAGTAAGCATAACGCCGTTTGTTGTTTCTTTTGCAACCATCGAAAGCTTTACCAATTCATCGTCAGCTAATTTCTTTTCGGTTACATCCCTGGAATTCGCCACGATACCGCCTACTGCAGATTCATCCAACATATTGGTCATAGTACGTTCAATCCAACGCCACTCACCTGAACTGTTTTTGAGTCGGAACAACGGAGTTTTCATGCTTTTTCGTGTAGCCATCGCAGCAACGCTATCTCTCACCTTTTGCAAATCATCTTCATGAATAAGAGAGAGCGGATTTTTACCTACTAAAAATTCCGGCTCGTATCCTAATATATTTTTTGAGGAGGGGCTAACATATATATATTTGCCTTCAATATCCAAAATGCCTAAAAGGTCAGATCCATTTTGCACGAGGGATTTAAATCTTTTCTCGCTTAATAAAACGTTTTCTTCTGCAACTTTTCTTTCAGTAATATCATGCGAAGCGCCGATAATACGCGTGGCTTTACCTTTTCCGTCACGAATTATATAGCCACGGTCTTCTACCCAGCCGATAGTATTGTCATCTCGTATCACTCTAAAATCAACTTCAAATACCTGCTGCGATTCGGAATTAATTAAATCATCAATCGCCCGCGTGACTTTTTCGCAATCATCAGGGTGTACTTTTGATGGCCAATCTTCCCGCACACCCATTTCCTTTGCATCTGCGCTCTTAAATATTTTTTTCCAGCCCTCAGGGTTTCGTTGAACAACGCTGGTGGCCAAATCCCAATCCCACACCATATCGTGTGTAGCTTTGCTTAAAAAATTATAACGGATATTACTATCTTCCAAAGCTTCGGCACTGTGTTTTCTCTCAATACTATACCTCACTGCTTTTTCCAAAAGGGATGGAGTATAATCTCCTTTTATTAAAAAATCCTGTGCACCCAATGTAATAGCATTAAGGGCAATTTTTGTATCCGAGGATCCCGAATAAATAATGACGGGTATTTTACCGTTTATTTTTATTAATGCAGAAAAAGAACTTAATCCGAGGCTATCTGG
>JBBPZF010000825.1:0-4168 GCA_038199105.1 Chitinophagales bacterium
AAATAAAAGCTAAGACATTAAAAACACCAAGATAGTATAACAAAACAGCAGGTAAAATGATAAGTGCAAAGATGGATTTGGTAAATTCCTTTTTGGGTTTATTGGTGCGTAATGTAATTCCAGTTAAAAACATTCCGAGAAAAATGCCAAGAAATCCAAATAATAAAAGCCAATTACGTTCTACATAGGAGATTATGGGAATTGCCACAATTGGAGCAAACGTTAGCAAAACAAACGCCTTGTTTATAATATCGCTCAGGGAGCCCTTTTCAAAAAAACCAATGTTCTCGGATTTTTCTGTTGATTGTAAAACCTCTATCTTAATAGTTTGATTATTTGTCCCAAAAACAAATTCATCATAATCAAGAAATATTTCTTCCTTCATATTGTCAGCAAAATTCAGTTGATGAGAAAGATGTTTTTTGAGTATCTACAACTCCGCACTAAAATTGGCTTATTAAACTTAACGCATTTTTTCAATATTTAACTCCAGCCTGCTCCAATACTTCATCCATAATTTTACTGATAGAAAGCGTAAATGCATGCGGCATCTTTGGGCTTTGTAATAAGCCATTATCCAGGCAGTGCATTACTTCTCGTATCTCATGTTCAAAACCGTTAGCCTCATGCGGCATGGAAAAATTCTGTGGTTCCATGCCTGTAGCATAGAGTGTAAATTCTGTAGCCTTATACCAGGGATTTTTAATTTTAATTCTGCCGCCCGTTCCAATAATTTCTGCTTCGAGCGAGGTATTAAAAATGATAGAAGTTAACAAGTGCGCAGTCTCGCCACCGGGATATTGCAATATCATATTGGCATATTCATCTACACCCGTCGCTGAAAGTTTTGAGACCGATTTAATGCAAGCAGGTTCACCGAATAACAAGGTGGATAAAAAGATGGCATACACGCCAATATCAAGTACAGAGCCACCTCCAAGGTTTTTATTGAAAAGCCTTCCTTCAATATCGTAGGGCGCAGTAAAGCCAAAATCAACTGATAAATACTGTAGTTTTCCAATGGCATCTTCTTTAATTAATGAAAGAATTTTTTCTATAGAGGGCATAAATCTTGACCACATTCCTTCCATTAAAAATAATTTCTTCTCAGTGGCCGCCCCGGCCATCGCTGCCGATTGTTTATAGGAAAGAGACATCGGCTTTTCACATAACACTGCTTTACCATTATTAAAACAAAGCATTGCTTGCTCCAGGTGAAAAGCGTGGGGCGTAGCAATGTAAACGATATCAACATTCTCATCCTTTACTAAATCCTCATAGGAATTATAATATTTACCCGCATTAAATTTTTCGGCGTATTCCTTCGCTTTTGACAAGTCGTGGGAAGCGACAGCATACACTTCTGAACCTTTGACAACAGCGATAGCCGAACAAAATTTTTCAGCTATTCTTCCGGCGCCTATTATGCCCCAACGATAATTTTTATTCATATAAAATTTTAAACCCTGTTTTATAAATGACGCTTGTAACGCTTGCTTGGTGATGTCAATTTACTTCTAATTTATCTTTGGATGGCAATGCCGGAAAGAGGCCATGCGGCTCTCTCTGGTACCAATAGGCTACTGTAATGATGTCTGAATTTTGAGGAAGATAGCGGCCGCCATCGTGCCAGCCGAGATCCTGTATAGTTACTTTTAAATCATTATCAAACCGGATGGGATCTTGTATGTGCCAGCGATACATGCCAAAGCGCTCCTGCGACTTATACAAACCATCCGGCCTTATTACCTGGTGTAAACCGGCGTAAGCAGTTGAAAATTCCTGGTATTGTTTTGTTCTTCCATTTTCAAAATTATAAGAGCCGTTGAAATAATCTTCTGTGCCGGTGCCAACAATCGTAGCATAATCTTTATCACCATCAAGGTAAAATTTTATTTCACCTTCACCCCACCAGCCATTGTTGCGAACACCGATCGCCATGTAAGTGCCCACATATTGGCCCTTGCCTTTTACGCCATCAAGGATGGTATGCACAGAATTTTCTGCGGGTGAAGAGCGCCTGTATTGCGCATGAAAATAAGCTTCGTCGTTACCTACTTCTGTTAATGTATAATTGACCTGGTAATACAATCTCATAGCATCATGGTTATTTATATTCTCCATAGTTATTTTACACTTTTTTCTAAAGGGCATCTTCCAGTAACAATTAAATGCGCTGCCGGGGTTTACGGTAACGGCAAGAGAATTGAGCTGGGCATATTCATTCCATGCCATGCCGA
This sequence comes from Chitinophagales bacterium, assembly GCA_038199105.1. GTDB lineage: Bacteria > Bacteroidota > Bacteroidia > Chitinophagales > Chitinophagaceae > Ginsengibacter. The sequence goes on from JBBPZF010000825.1 coordinate 2,241, forward strand.
AAAAGGCACCCACAGGGGCCTCTATCGAAGGCGTAGTTTCATCATCCCAATAAAAACGAAGAATAGAAAACTGCCAGTTGCCTGTGGGTGTCATCCATATTTGTTGTATAGCGCCAGGCCCTTCCATTTCCGCAATGGTAATAGTTTCACCCGCATTAATAATTATAAAAGGATTAATCTTCCAACCTTTACCAAGGTCTCTTGCTTCTTCGGCTGCATTAGCAATATTCCGTTTTCCTTTATCTTTTACCGGATCCGCCATACCACCTTTGCCTTTTTCCCCGGTAAAATTTTCGGGGCTTATTGATCTTGTCTTTGCATCTGAAAGCCTGGAAAGGTTACTGAGGCTCATGTCGAGGCCATTGAATTTTTCATTTTGGCTGAAAGCATTTGTAAATAAAAAAAGAAATAACGCAGGTAAAATACTTTTCATAACGGAGATTTATGTTTTTAAAAATTATTCTCCTCAAAAGATAGGTAAATGATAAGTTTATACAAAAAATGATTTTGCTTTCATGATTCTCTTAAAAAATCAATGCACTAGCGTTTAGCTCTTAAAATGATTATGGAAAATCCTGGTAAAATTCGCTTCAACGCAATTTAGGATTTTTTCTTAGAATGAGCATTCATACTAACCCGCATGTGTAGCCGACATATAATATACAAGTTTGCCGCCTTTCATTATTTCGCTGTGCGTAAGGTATAAGCGATTCAGAAGCTTGCCATTCAATTCAATTTTTTGAATGAATACATTTTTATCACTTTGATTTTTTGTCTTGATGGAAAAAGTATTGCCATTCTCCAAATGCAGTGTGGCGCTGTTTATGGCGGGGCTTCCTACCTGATAAATATCGGAACCGGGCGCCACGGGGTAAAAGCCAAGCGAACTAAAAATATACCATGCGCTCATTTGTCCCGTATCATCATTCCCGCCAAGGCCAGCCGGCCCGGTATGGTATTGATTATTTAAAATCATGCGAACAGTTTGCTGAGTTTTCCACGGCTCATCTGTCCAGTTATATAGATATACCACATGATGCGATGGTTCGTTGCCATGCACGTATCCGCCTATAATTCCATCCCGTGTAATATCTTCTGTTTCTGCAAAAAATTTATCCGGAAGATGCATCGTAAAAAGTGTATCGAGATAATGCGTGAGTTTTTCCTTACCACCCAATAGTTGAATCAATGATGCGGGATCCTGCGGTACAAACAAACTATAGTTCCATGAGTTGCCTTCAATAAATCCCTGGCCTGATGTGCTTAGCGGGTCGAAATCTTTTTTGAATGAGCCATCACTTAAACGTGGTTCCATAAAGCCGGTTGATGAATCGAAAACATTCCTATAATTTTTTGACCGCTTTATAAATTCATTATAAATATTCATCCTGCCAAGCTTTTTTGCCATTTGCGCTATTGCCCAATCATCATACGCATATTCTAAAGTGGTAGAAGTGCCGGTACCATTTTTATCAACCGGAATAAAACCCATGTCTTCATACAAGTCAATGCCATCATAACTTCTATGATGCGCAGTGGCTACGCAGGCATCGAGCGCCCTGTTGGCATCAAAGCTTGTGTTTCCCTTCATTACCGCATCAGAAATTACAGCCACAGAATGATAGCCTGACATACACCAGTTTTCATTTGCCGAGTTTGACCAAATTGGCAACATGTGCAAAGTACTTTGACCATAATGTGCCAGCATAGATTTGATCATGTCTCCATTGCGCTTAGGTTGAATAATATTAAACAATGGATGCAGTGCACGATAGGTATCCCACAACGAAAAAGTGGTGTAATTGGTAAAGCCTCTCGCCCGGTGAATATTTTGATCCAGGCCTTTGTAGCTTCCATCTTCATCCATGTAAATAGTAGGGTTTATAAAAGCATGATACATGGCAGTATAAAAATTTTCTTTCTCTTCC
>JBBPZF010000826.1:0-2861 GCA_038199105.1 Chitinophagales bacterium
AACTCTAATTGCTTCAACTTTTCGTTTTGTTCTTTTCGTTTTGGCTCTCTGAAATTCTAATACATCTTCTTTTAAATTTTTCCATTTTAATAGGCAGAGATCTTTCATGTTCATTCCATTGCATAAATAAATGAATAACCAAAAATCCCGGGCCATAGCAGCAGTTGATTCTTTTTTGATTTTGTGATTATAGATTAAACCAATTTCCTGCAAACCCAAAGCTTTTTTTATATTATTTCCTGTAGGTATTTCATAATGCTTCTTACCAAATGGATAGATTTCTTTTGGGATTGAATCATCAGCGATAGCATTATTAAAAAGTGTTCTTAGATGTCGTAAATACATACTAATTGTATTGACGCTTTTGTTATTACCCAGCATCCATTTTTCATATTTCCTTAAAAATTCCGGGGTAACATCTGTAAACCTTATTCCATTGTCAAAATTTCCAAGGCTCTTTTTAGCGCAGCCATAAGAAACTGCAGTTCCAATTTGATGATTACTTTTTAGTGCAATAATGAAAGTTTCAAAAGCATTGCTTATACTGTCATTCAAGATTTTTTGTGAGTAAAATCTTTTCTCAAATATCTCCCAGGTAAACACCGGCATCTCTTTTATAATTGCGGACGCTTTATTTTCATAAGCCTGCAGTTCCAATGCAATATCCTTAAATGGCTGCCTGGCATTCGCCTTCATTGTATTATCGAATTCAGAAATCGAAAGCGTATGAGGAGTAGAGTAATATCTTCTAACCCGGTCAAAGGTGATCCTTATAGAAATTCTACATTTTCCATCAGTTTTTGGATGACTTTTATCAATATAAATCGCGGTTAATATCTTGTTTTTCTGCATTTAAAGAATGTGGTTATAAAAGTGATCTAAAAAATATTCCGTCACGATTCCGCCACAAACATAATAATAAATGATTAAAGTGTTTAGTCCTGATTAATTAAATTATGCTCAAAAGCCTTTATAACATTGACTTTTATTATTTTTTTATTAAAAGTATATTTACGTTTTTTACCTTAATTTATGCCTTACAAGCAGAGGGTCCGCGGTTCGAACCCGTGTGCTCCCACTTAAAGACCTCGCCTGGTGGCGGGGTTTTTTCTTTTTAGTATCCTCCTGATTTAAAATACATTAGATGCCAAATATCGATGAAACGGAGTACGACGAAGTGTTATACCTTGATAAGCAAAGACCTCCAAAAGAAGCGTCATTTAGAAATTTGCAAACAATTTGCAAACAAATCAAACTCAACATGTTTCATATCCGCAGTAGTTATATGGGAAGTCAAAGAACTAATATTTGTTTGAGCAAATTTAAGAGATATCCCGTTGGTACAAAGTTCGAACTTTTTAATGGAAGATTTAAAGCTATTGCGTGAATATGGTGAAATGCCCGGAGTATGAAACATGGCAAAAACTAATGTATCGTAAACGCTATTTATAAAACCACAAAATAGAAAAGAGGGCTGCAGCTTTATATTCAATAGCGAGCCTTACCTGCCCTGTCAAAGGAAGGGGCGATATCAGCCTACTCAATAGTATACCGCGAAGGCACGCAAAAATGATTTTTAACGCAGGGGTTTTATGCGAGCTAATTGGATACGTTTCTAAATGTTGTAAGAAGTCTTTCTAATGATTCAATAATGACAGAGATTCAGACAATCGATATTAAGACAATACAAACCCGGTTGAACATTACTAATGGTAACGATAACTTCGTTCATCAACAATTTACTATTGATAATGCACCAAAATTTGAGATGTGCCGGATGGAAGTTTATTTTATAACACTTTTACATAAAGGAGAGATATTGATAGAAACCGAGCTAACATCACAGGCAGTCCAGGCGCCTGCTCTTTTAGCCATGGCGCCCCCAGTAATCAGGAAGTTTATTACGGCGAGCAGTAGCTATAGCAGCGAAGCTATTTTTTTTGATAATCGTTTTTTCTTGAACATTTGGCAGATGCTAACTATTTGGATAAATACGATTTCTTTTATACAAACCAGGAACACCAGGTCCCCATTTCTAAACGTTCTTATAAAGAGGTTTCCGAGTATTTCAATATTGTAAAAAGACAATTAAAAAAGCCTGGTAAACTTTCAAATGACATTGTCAACTATTGAGTACCCAGGCGGAGTTTTGGAATAAAAGCTGGGATTGGGAGCATACAAAAAACCGGGCTCCTATTTTTGGTTATTCCGCAGGTATTTATGATACACCTAAACTGGCAAAGGACCAGGTATTACCATTTTTGCAGGTGCCTGCCGGCGCAAATTTGTCTTTAAACGAAGATTGGAACGAAACTAATAAAACAAGGCTCCAGGCGGCGGAAAAGTTTCTTACCGAAAATAATGAACTGATGAATTTGTTGCAGGAAAATCTTGCAGTGGTGGATTACCAACAATATAATTTACTCGTGCTCCGATCCGTAGCGAAACTGTGCAGGCAAAGTTTAAATATGTTGCTCGGCCTGCAGCGGATCAACACCCTGCTCAACCTTTCTTCAACTGCAGCATCCCTCAATGCAGGTTTGGCTGTTTCACTTCTTGACCAGGCTTTGGAGGAGGTAAAAATAATGCGTAGCCAGAGAAATGAAACTTTACAGGAAGTGACGGCAGTATGGTACCAGGATTGGTACCCGCGCGTGCATGAAGCAAATGGTCGTAAGTACCTAGATCAGGTAGATGATGTAAAAGACCACAGGCCCACAAGAACGGTAGATATGAGTTATCTGATTTATCGCCAACTGAAATTTCGGCTCGGCAAATGGGCAGAAGATGTATTGAATGCAAGAAATCAATTCGCTAAAACACACAGTTTACCTCTTAAAAATGAAACATTTAACTGGGAA
>JBBPZF010000827.1:0-2609 GCA_038199105.1 Chitinophagales bacterium
CTTAATTCCAGGTCTGTTTTTCCGCTACCACTGTTGCTCATTTCCTCCAGCACAGTGTTATTTATGTCCAAAGCTTCCAATTGATGCTGGGCATAAAAAGCATCTTTTACATTGTGCCCTTCAATCCTTTCACCCTCAAAATTCTCAGTGCCGGCGACCATTCTTAGCAAGGTTGATTTGCCTTTTCCATTGGCGCCAATTAATCCTATTTTATCGCCGCGGCTAATTTCAGCATTCGCATGCTCTACAATTTCCACTGCGCCAAAATTTTTTGAGGCATCCTTTAAAGTACACAAGACTCTTCCCGGTGTAACGCCAACGGTGAAATTTATGCGCATGTCCGGCCGCTCAAGATCGGTATTTTCAATACGATCTATTTTATCAAGCCGCTTCATGATACTTTGTGCCTGTGCAGCTTTTGAGGCTTTTGCTTTAAACCGCTCAACAAATTTTTCCTGTTGGCGAATATAATCCTGCTGGTTTTCATAAGCCCGTTTCTGCAATTCAATGCGCTGCATTTTTTCCTGCAGGTAGTAAGAATAATTGCCTGAATAAAAATGAAGCTGCTGCTGGTAGAGCTCTACAATTTTGGTAACCATCCGATCAAGAAAATACCTGTCATGCGATACAATCACTACAGAACCGCGATAATGCTGCAGGTATTTTTCAAGCCATTCTATTGACGGAAGATCAAGGTGGTTTGTTGGTTCATCAAGTAACAAAACATCCGGTTGCATCAGGATCATTTTTGCCAGAAGCACACGCATTCTCCAGCCACCACTAAATTCTTTGTATGGCCTTGTAAGATCAGCATTGGCAAAGCCTAATCCCTGGAGTATTTCTTCTGTTTTATGATGAATATTATATCCTCCTAAAATTTCCAGTTCATGCAATTTATCTGCGTATAGATGCGCAAGTTCTTCATCAGAATTTTTCTCCAGTTCATGACCAATTTTTTCAATTTCCTTTTCTAATTTTTTCACTTCTTCAAAAGCACCCAATGCGACCTCTAATATCGAATCCTCAGTTTCGAAACTTAAAAGATCCTGGTTAAGAAAACCGATTGTAGTTTCCTTTCCTTTTTCGACCGTACCTTTTGATGGAAGATATTGGCCGGTAAATACTTTCAACAATGTTGACTTGCCTGTACCATTATAACCAATAAGCCCAATTCTTTCATTTGGTTGAATGTGCCAGGTAGCGTCTTCAACAATAGCTCTTGCGCCAAATTCGAACGTAACGTTTTGTAAACCTAATAACATAATAATTTTTATAGCGTGCAAAATTAATATATAAAAGCCGCTCTGCCTTTTGCATTACTGATTTTACATAATTAATAAGAAAAAAATGGAATAGAATAACATATCAATCTCCAAAATATTCAAACTTATATTTGCAAAAATTTTTACGAAATGAACGGCAAAAAATCAGTAGAAAGTTTAGTAGTGATGACAGAACTTGTATTACCTAATGATACAAATACATTCGGTAATCTAATGGGTGGCCGTCTTATGTACTGGATGGATATTGCTGCTGCGCTTGCAGGTACAAAGCATTGCAATGCCCCGGTAGTGACAGCCTCAGTTGATAACATATCTTTTACAAACCCGATAAGGCTTGGCAATGTGGTTCACATTCGGGCCAATGTTACGAGGGCTTTCAATACAAGCATGGAGGTGCATTTAGATGTATGGGGAGAAGACATCATTCAACAATACCGGTATAAAAGTAATGAAGCCTATTATACTTTCGTGGCGTTGGATCCTAACAGTAAGCCCAGACCTGTTCCGCCACTCACTCCTGAAACTGAAGAAGAAATAAATTTATACGACAGTGCGTTACGCAGGCGCCAGTTAAGATTAATTTTAGGCGGCAAAATGAATCCAGGAGATGCCCATGAACTGAAGGCGCTTTTCATGCAGAGTTGATTATCTTGATACTGATACTTGCTACTTAATGCCTGATACTTGCCGTCTCAAAATACTCATTTATCCAATGCACTTATGAGATGATGTTTGCTTTTCATCATAAATTTTTTGCTTTGCTCTATTGCGTCCATTACTTTCTCAAGAATTGTTTCCACACTTTCATCATAATTTAAATCCATAGGTTCTTTAAACTGTACGCTAAGTAGTGAGCCCTTTTTTTTGAACTTCAAACCCTTTTTATTAAAGGCTCTCCAAAAGCCACTGATAACTACGGGAATTACAATTGGCTTATGATGCTTGATAATAAACGCTGTTCCTTTTCTGCCGGGAGCAAATGGTTTGGTAGTGCCTTGAGGAAAAGTGACCACCCAATTATTTTCAAGCGCTTTCATAATTTTGCGTGTATCTCCGGTGTCAAGTCCACGCCTCACTTCTTTACCTTCGGCACGCCACGTACGCTTTACCGTGATAGCGCCCGCCCACCTGAAAAGCCTCGTAAGCCAACTGCTCTTCATCGTTTCAGCAGCAGCTACATAATACACACGCGTAAATGGGTTTAATAAATAAAAAGGAAGGCCGAGCCGGTTTTCTTTACGCCACTTTACAGCGCAAAAAATATGAATGAACGTAATAACATCGGCGAAATAGGTTTGATGATTGCTCACAAAAAGCACATTTCGC
>JBBPZF010000828.1:0-2355 GCA_038199105.1 Chitinophagales bacterium
ACTTTAAGTGTGAGCGTATTTTTATTAGCATCAATTTCAATAATGTCATTGTCTTCAACCAATCCAATCAAGCCCCCTTCGTACGCTTCAGGTGTAATGTGGCCAACTACAAAACCATGTGTGCCACCACTGAACCTGGCATCTGTAATCAATGCAACACTCTTTCCCAAACCCGCGCCAATAATAGCTCCCGTAGGTTTCAACATCTCCGGCATTCCCGGTGCACCCTTCGGACCAATGTTTCTTATTACTACTACATCGCCTGCATGGACTTTCCCGCTTTGTATTCCTTCTATTAAATGTTTTTCACCTTCAAACACTCTTGCTGTTCCTTCAAATCGTTCACCTTCTTTGCCACTTATTTTGGCGACACTTCCGCCTTCGGCGAGATTTCCATATAATATTTGTAAATGACCGGTTGCCTTAATTGGATTTTCCAAAGAATGAATAATATCCTGTTTGTCAAAATCAAGGTCAGGCGTATTTTCTAAATTCTCCTCAACTGTTTTTCCTGTAACCGTAATGCAATCACCATGTAATAAACCTTTACTTAATAAATATTTCATTACAGCAGGCACACCACCATATTTGTGTAAATCTTCCATCAGGTATTTACCGCTGGGTTTAAAGTCTGCAAGCACAGGAATTTTATTACTGATGGATTGAAAATCATCCAGGCTTAAAGGCACATCAACACTTTTTGCCATTGCAATTAAATGCAATACAGCATTGGTACTTCCGCCCAATACCATCACAACTGTTATTGCATTATCAAACGCTTTTCTTGTCATGATATCTTTGGGCTTGATATCTTTTTCTAATAATATTTTTATTGCATCGCCGATGGCTGCACATTCTTTTTGTTTTTCATTACTCAATGCTGGATTGCTGGATGAATTGGGCAGGCTCATACCTAAAGCTTCAATAGCACTCGCCATTGTATTAGCCGTGTACATGCCACCACATGCGCCAGCGCCAGGACAAGAATTTCTAACGATTCCTTTGAAGTCTGCTTCATTTAAATTACCTGCAATCTTTTGCCCTAATGCCTCAAACGCAGATACAATATTTAAATCTTCCCCTTTATAGTGGCCGGGAGCAATTGTACCTCCATATAACATTATGGATGGACGATTTAATCTGCCCATTGCCATAATACAACCCGGCATATTTTTATCGCATCCGGGAATGGCAACAATCCCATCATAATATTGAGCGCCTGCATTTGTTTCGATACTGTCTGCAATTACATCGCGACTCACTAAACTATAGCGCATGCCATCTGTACCCATGCTGATTCCATCGCTAACACCAATTGTATAAAAACGAAGGCCCAGCAAACCATCAGTGTCATCAACGCTTTTTTTAACTGTAGTTGCTAAATCATTTAAATGCATGTTACAGGGATTTCCATCCCAACCCATACTTACTACACCTACCTGGGCCTTATTAAAATCTTCCTCCTTAAACCCAATGGCATAATACATAGCCTGTGCACCGGGCTGGGTTTCATCCTGCGTTAATGTCTTCGAATATTTATTTAGTTCGTTCATGCTAAAATTTCAGGGGATAATATTTCTTTTTCTATTACAATATTTTTATAAGCTTTTTGTATTTGTGCACCCGGGGTATCATTCCATTTTTTTGCAAAGGGAATATTGTCCAATGATTCCATACCGATTACTTCGGCTGCGGTGCCACAAAAAAATGCACTGTCGGCACCGTGTATTTCATCGTCGGTAATTTGCTTTTCAACAACAGGAATATTTAATGCTGCACAAATTTCAAAAACTGTGGCCCTTGTGATGCCCGGCAAAATGTTTCCTAATTGTGGCGTGTACAGTACACCGTTATTCTCCACAAACACATTTGCGCCTGGCCCTTCAGCAATATAACCATTCATATCATGAAGCAATGCTTCATCAAAGCCTTTTGCTTTAGCCTCCTGGCTTGCCAGGATAGAATTTACATAATGCCCTGTTGCCTTTGCTTCAATTTTAAAACCTTTGGGGTTGGGGCGTTCGAATGATGAGGTCATCACCCTTAATAGTTTCTCTCCAAGAAAAGGCTGCATCTGCCACGTTTCAATTACAATAAACGATTCTTTGTTCAGATTAAAACTCATGTTGGCAGGAGCATAAATAAGCGGCCTTATATATGCATCCTGCAAATTATTTTTTGCTAAAACTTCATAAGTTGCTTTTATCAATTCATCAGCGTTCCACGAATAAGGTAAATTCAGAGCGCCAGCAGAATTTTTTAATCTTTCAAAATGCTCAACTTCCTTAAAAATTTTAGTTTCGCCGGTTGAGATTTTATAAGAACGAATGCCTTCAAAGACGCCATAGCCATAAT
>JBBPZF010000829.1:0-5653 GCA_038199105.1 Chitinophagales bacterium
AATTGTTATGCTTGTAATTTAAAATTGAATATTTAATCTTGTAATATTGATGTGGAATATTTATAAAAAAGGTTTCAAAGCATATTTAGAGTTAGAAAAATCTCTTTCAGACAACTCAGTAGATGCTTACCTGCATGATGTTGAAAAATTCACCCAGTTTCTTTTATTCTCCCATCCTGAAATATCGCCCGGCCAGGTTGCACTAACGCACCTCGAAAAATTTCTCGCATGGATAAGCGAATTGGGTATGACATCCTCATCGCAATCCCGTATCATCAGCGGGCTGCGAAGCTTTTATAAGTATTGCCTGCAGGAAAATATATCCTCAACCGATCCCACCGCATTGCTTGAAACCCCAAAGTTGCCTAAGCACTTACCTGATATATTAAGCTTCGATGAAATAGAAAATATAATTAACAGTATTGACCTCAGCAAGCCGGAAGGCGGCAGAAATAAGGCAATTGTTGAAACACTATATAGCTGTGGCCTACGGGTAAGCGAGCTTGTTAATTTAAAATTATCGTGCCTTTATTTCGACTTAGGATATATAAGAATTATCGGCAAAGGCGATAAAGAAAGATTGGTGCCTGTAGGAAGTACGGCTGTTAAATACATTAATCTATATCGCGAAAATATTCGTGTACACCTGCCCGTTATACCCAGAAATGAAGACGTAGTTTTTCTTAACCGCCGTGGCAGAAAACTTTCAAGGGTCATGATCTTTATAATCATTAAAGAGCTGGCAAAAATAGCAGGCATCCAGAAAAATATTTCACCCCATACTTTTCGCCACTCCTTTGCTACACATCTTGTAGAAGGTGGCGCTGACCTGCGGGCCGTGCAGGAAATGCTGGGGCATGAAAGTATTACCACTACTGAAATATATACTCATCTTGACAGGGAATACCTCAGGGACGTTTTACAAAAATATCATCCCGCATTTCACTAACGAGGCATTGATCTTAGTCTGTATAATTTTGTGTAAAAAAAGCAGGCAGTTGAGATAAAAGCGGTCAATTATTTATTTTCCATTATCACTTTGCCATTCTGGTAGGAAGAAACATCGGCAATATTTTTTACGCGGCTTCGGTAATTTTTAAACATGCTCATCCATTTTAAACGCAGCACGCCAAAGATGCCTTCTTTTACTATTCCCTTATTCATTTTAGAAACGCCGAATTTGCGATCAACAAATGTTATAGGCACTTCTTTTATGATAAAGCCAAGTTTCCAGGCGGCAAATTTCATTTCTATCTGGAACGCATACCCGACAAAACTGATCTGATCAAGATTAATAGTTTCCAGCACCTCGCGGCGATAGCATACAAATCCGGCGGTAGGATCGCGTACAGGCATTAATGTAATGATGCGGGTATAAATTGATGCTCCTTTAGAAAGACCAACCCGCAACAATGGCCAGTTTTTAAGATGACCTCCCTTCACGTATCTTGAACCTACGGCAACATCAGCACCACCTGTTTTGCAAGCCCGGAAAAGCTTATCAAGATCTTTTGGATCGTGAGAAAAATCGCAATCCATTTCAAAAATGAAACGGTATCCATTATCAAGCGCCCACCGGAAGCCAAATATATATGCTGTTCCCAATCCAAGTTTACCGCTTCGCTCTTCAAGAAAAAGCATTCCGGGATACTGCCGAATAAGTTGCTGCACTATACCTGCGGTTCCATCCGGAGAGCCGTCATCAATAATAAGAACATGAAAATCCTGCTCTAATGAAAACACTGTTTTAAGAATAGCGGCAACGTTTTCTCTTTCATTGTAAGTAGGTATGATAAGAAGCTTTTCCAAAAAGAATTACCTGGTTTTACATTCAATTTACGACTATTGTTTAAAACAAATTCTTAAGAAACAGATAAGCGGTTATTTTCTCAGCAGCGTACGATTGAGGATTTCGGTTAATTTTTGTTTTGTATGCAAAGGAAAATCACCCTTCATCATCCAATCGTAGTATTGCGGCTCGGCTTTTAAAACATCACATACGGGACGGCCTTTGTGTTTTCCAAAGTTAAATATTTCTACTTCATTTTCCATTATAAAGCGCCTTGCGAAATCCACAATTTGTTCCTCTCCTGTGAATTGAAGAATAGTGTCCAAGGTTTCTCCAAGGTGAGTATATCGTGTTAATTGAGCCTCTAATATTTCCCAGGTAGCCGAGGCATCTGCTTCTGCAGAATGCGCATCGTGTAATTCCTTTTCACAATAGAACTTGTAAGCTGCGCCCAGCGTGCGTTTCTCCATCATGTGAAAAATATGTTGTACATCCATCATTCTCCTGCCCGTCATATCTAAAGTAATTCCCGCTCTTAAAAATTCTTCCATCAACAATGGGATATCAAACCGATTGGAGTTGTACCCCGAAAGATCGGCGTTATCAATAAACTGCTTCAATTCATTTGCTACTTCTTTAAAGGTTGGAGCATCCTGCACCCTATCGTCAGTGATTCCATGTATGTCACTGCTGTTTTTTGAAATTGGCATTTGTGGATTTACAATTTTGTGCTTTACCTGCTTTGTTCCGTCGGGCAGCACTTTTACAATTGCTACTTCCACTATCCTATCTATAGCAAGATTAGTTCCTGTTGTTTCCAGGTCAATAAAAACCAATGGTCGTTGTAATAATAAGGGCATAATTTATTTATCTGTTTATTTAATTTTCTTCGCTATACTAAAAGTCTTTATATGATTAATGTCTGATTTTGATCACCTGCAAAATATTCATTCCTTCATAATTTCCACTACTCATAAAAATAAAATTAGCATTTGCTTTATTCATATTAACAAGTCTTTTTTCTAATTGCTCGCGTGATGTAATTACCTCGAGGTTTTGTTTCCCAAATCCTGCTTTTACTTTTTCAGGGGGCAGAAGCGGCATACGTTTTAATTCAAGCGCATGCGTACTGTAAAATACAATAGCCTCGTCTGCATTTTCCAAAGCCCCACTATATTCATTCATAAAATTTTCGTTCAGGCTGCTAAATGTATGTAACTCAAGAACGGCTACCAACTTTCGGTTTGGAAATTGTTGCTTCATTGCATCTACACTTGCCAGCACTTTACTTGGTGCATGCGCAAAATCGCGATAAATATTTCCATTATCTGATTCATCAAGTAGCTCAAGCCTTTTGGCAGCACCGGCAAAAGAAGCAATTCCTTTGGCAAAGATATATGCACTGATATTAAGTTCTTTGCACACATACCAGGCTGCCATAATATTTAAAAGATTGTGGTTTCCAAAAACTTTTAAATCAGTTTTTTCATTTTCAATCATTACACTTGTCACACCATTCTCAATAAAATAAGTCGGCAGGCTATAAGGTATATATTTTATATCATCTCTTTGATTTTGTAAAACAAGATTTTTTAAGATATTATCTGTTTCATTATAAATCAGCACGCCACCTTTTTCGATTTTATTAATGAAAATAATAAACTGTTCCAGGTAAAAATCAAAAGTTGGGAATACATTTATATGATCCCAGGCGATGCCTGTAATTACAGCAATATGTGGAAAGAGGAAATGAAACTTCGGCCGCTTTTCAATAGCGCTTGCCGGGTATTCATCCGCTTCGCAAATAATTATTCCGGCATCGGTCACTTTCACACTTTGTTCAAAACCTTGCAGGCGGGCCCCTACGAGATAATCAAAATCTTCATTAGCAAATTTTAGCACATGCATAATCATCGCCGTGGTAGTGGTTTTGCCATGACTCCCTCCTACTGCCACCCGCTTTTTATTTGTACTTTCCTGGTAGATATATTCCGGGAATGAAAATATTTTTACCCCGGCATCCATTGCTTTTTGCAGTTCAGGATTGTCTTGTTTGGCATGCATACCGAGTATAATTGCATCAATATCGCCATTGATTTTTTCCGGATGCCACCCATCCGCTTCCGGAAATATTCCTGCATTTTTCAGGTTGGTCGCAGCCGGCTCAAAAATTTCATCGTCACTGCCGGTAATTTTATAACCTTTAATAGAAAGCGCAATGGCAAGTTGGTGCATCACGCTGCCACCAATAGCGATGAAATGTATATGCATAATTAAAAACTGAAATTTATGGGGTGTATTTTAACAATAGATTGAAATATAATTCGTTTTTGCTTAGCATTCATTCACGTGGAATTTTTTTACCTTTGCGCAAGGTTGCAAAATAAATTTAAAACCTACATAAAATCATGAAAAAATTATTAGTTGTTGTTGCTCTTGCATCTACCATCATCGTGGCATTGTCGTCATGCACCAGCTCCCGGCGTGGCAGAACAGGTTGTCCAATGACAGAAAATATAATTCACTAAGAATCACATCCTTCCTCATCTTTCAATTGCTATAATATGAACTGGATACCGTTACAAACCGAAGAGCAGCTAAATGAAATAAAAGCCCGTTCGGTAAATAAACCGCAGGTAATTTTTAAGCATAGCACTCGTTGCTCTATAAGCAGTATGGCGAAGAGCCGCCTCGATAGGAATGAGCAACCGCAGGATTTAGATTTTTATTATTTAGATATTATCAATCACAGGAACATTTCCAATAAAATAGCACAAGACTTTGCAGTGCATCATCAATCTCCCCAGGTATTAATAATAAATGGCGGACAGTGCGTGTATGATGAAAGCCACTCTGGCATACACATGGATGAAATAAAATCTGTTGCAAGCCAGTTTTTAGTGAAACAGTAATATGCGTTGGTTGCCATTCGCATAATAATATTTGCTATAAAAAAATTTCGTTTTTTCCTGTCCTAATCATTTCGGAATAGCCCCATTTTCGTGACAGAGCCGTAACTGCCCTTGCAATGCGGGCCGCTTTTGTAACCTCAGACTTCGCGCTTTCAATCCATTTGCTAAAATAATTTCTATGGCTGCCGGGTAAAGAATTAAAATACTCAAGAGCAGCAGGCTCATCTGCAAGGCACTGAAGAAATGCCGCATTAATTTCAACGGGACTCTTATCTGTTTCCAACTTTACAAGCAGCATTGCACCCTTACGTTTTCCTAACGACTTGCGGATAGACGCATTTATTGGAATAATAAAATTGCCGCCACCCATCGGCAGCAGGCTCGTCTTTTCAATTTTATGATTATCAAGAAAGCCTTTTACGCGGTATGATTTTTTATAACCAGGCTTTAATTTCTCCGCTTCTTCCTGCGGTATTTCTATATAGCACCAGCCTGTTTTTTCTCCCTGCTCATCGAACTTCCTGATAATGGTTTTATACTGAATCATTTGTTTAAAATTGATAAAATATGTAGAATTTTTTACAAAAATATGATCTACATGTACGGACAGGTCGTACGGACAGGTCGTACGGACAGGTCGCGACCTGTCCCTACATTAATATATCAATTTCAAAGAATTAAATCCCTAAATCATAAATAACTTCGCAGTCGTTTTAATTTTGAAATAAATCATTAATGACTAAACTCTCCGTTAATATAAATAAAATTGCTACGCTTCGAAATTCAAGGGGCGGAAATAACCCGGATGTTTTAAAAGCCGCCAGGGATATACAGGATTTTGGCGCTCAGGGAATAACGGTTCATCCGCGGCCTGACGAAAGGCATATTAGATATGCTGACGTATATGAGCTGAAAAATATCGTAACAACAGAATTTAATATTGAAGGCAATC
>JBBPZF010000830.1:0-8493 GCA_038199105.1 Chitinophagales bacterium
TGCTTATATTCTTCAGTACCATGATCAATTTGTTTTATTGGCATAAGAGGCTAAGTGAAGGGGGTTAAAAAATGCAAATTAAATATACAATTTTATTTTCGTGTAAATAATTTGCATAAGGGGCAATTCTAATTATTATAAAGAAGCAATCGATTTATTTATTAGAAATAATTTTTAGTAATCTTTATAAAAACATTTGTTCAAAAGACAGAATATGCGGCATCCCCAGCTAATTTTCAAGGTAAACCGAGATGCCGAGTTATTAATTTTTTTTTATCGCAAAAAGTATATTTTTGTAGCCGTATTAACTAAATTTTATAATCATGGAAGAAATTGCAACAAGAGTTAAAAAAATCATTGTTGACAAATTAGGAGTTGATGAAGCCGAAGTAACACCCGAAGCTTCTTTTACTAACGATTTAGGTGCCGATAGTTTGGACACCGTTGAATTGATCATGGAATTTGAAAAAGAGTTTAATATTTCTATTCCTGATGAGCAGGCTGAAACCATCACTACGGTTGGCCAGGCAGTAGCATACCTCGAAGAGCATGCTAAGTAATCATCGTATTTTAACATCGCAGGCAAGCTTATGGAATTAAAAAGAGTAGTTGTAACAGGATTGGGAGCCATAACGCCTTTAGGTAAATCTGTTCCGGAATACTGGGACGGTTTAGTTAAAGGCGTATCTGGCGCTGATACTATTCAGCTGTTCGATGTTGCCAAGTTTAAGACCAGGTTTGCTTGCGAAGTTAAAGATTTTGATCCCTTACTTTATTTTGACAGAAAGGAGGCACGCAAGCTTGACAGATTCACACAATTTGCTCTTGTTGCCAGTGATGAAGCTGTAAAGGATGCTAATATTAGTAAAGAAAATGTTGACCAGGATCGTGTCGGCGTCATCTTTGCCAGCGGCATCGGCGGCATCAATACCTTCCAGGATGATGTAATGGAATTTGCCCGAGGCGATGGCACGCCGCGCTTTAATCCTTTCTTTATTCCAAAAATGATTTTGGATATTGCCGCCGGGCAAATATCTATGAGATACGGTTTCCGCGGCCCCAACTTCGCTGTTGTAAGTGCCTGCGCAAGCAGTACCAATGCAATCATTGATGCGTATGATAATATTCGTTTAGGCAAGGCTGATATAATACTATGCGGCGGCAGCGAAGCGGTAATTTGCGAAGCGGGCGTTGGTGGCTTTAATGCGATGAAGGCACTAAGCGAAAGAAATGATGATCCCAAAACTGCCTCGCGGCCATTTGATAAAGATCGCGATGGTTTTGTAATGGGTGAAGCGGCCGGTGTGCTGGTGCTTGAAGACCTGGAGCATGCCCTTGCAAGAGGCGCAAAAATTTATTGCGAAATTGCAGGAGGCGGCGCCACCGCAGATGCCTATCATATTACAGCTCCACATCCCGATGGCCTTGGCGCCAGGAATGTAATGCATGCAGCGCTTAAAGATGCAGGTATGAAACCTGAAGATATTGACTACATCAACGTGCACGGCACTTCCACACCACTTGGTGATATCGCGGAAACAAAAGCAATTATGAATGTATTTGGTGACAAGGCCTACGATTTAAATATTAGCTCAACAAAATCCATGACCGGCCATTGCCTTGGTGCAGCAGGTGTTGTAGAAGTCCTTGCATGCATTCTGGCTGTTACAAAAAATATTATACCACCAACCATCAATCATTTTACCAACGATCCGGAGCTTGATCCAAAACTTAATTTCACTTTCAACCATCCGCAGGAAAAAGAAGTAAATGCAGCCCTCAGTAATACCTTTGGTTTTGGCGGACACAATGCTTCCATTATAATTAAGAAATACAACAACTAAGTTTCACCCATAAATCTTTTTAACATGGAAGCGCCTGAAAATATCTCCCGTTCAGAAATAAAGAATTTTCTTGTTCGCCGCCTTGGTGATAAAGAGGCCGATGAAATAATGGCTTACATTGATGAGGAAGTCAATAAAGAGACTGCTGCAACAGTGGAAGCTTCCAGGAGAGAAATTGCGCTTTGGCGGGATGATATGAAAAACGTTTTTGCAACAAAAGAAGATGCAGCGCTACTTGATGAAAAACTGGTGAAAAGAGTTTCCGCCGCAGAAGGTACTCTAATATTGTGGTCATTCGTTTTTTGGCTTACCCTTATTGTAGCTGTGTTCTGTATATTTAAGTTTATTAAATAAGCCTGCTTCTTTTTACCTTTTTGTTTTCTTCCTGTATAAAAATTTTGTGAATAAAAAAATGCATTAATGTATTTTCACCACTTACTTTAGGAGGATCAAATAGGTATTTAATTCTTACCTTAAGCAAAAATTTCATCTAAATATCCATTGTGTAATTTTTAAGAAACATGTATTCTTCTAAGTCCGACAGGGATTTCAGAAGACAGCTACGAAATGTTCTCGGTTTTGGACCTGGTAATTTAAGCCTGTATAAAACAGCTTTAAGCCATCGCTCTATAAGAGAAGGTGCAGATGAAAATAATGAAAGGCTGGAGTTTCTTGGCGATGCAGTTCTCAGCTCTTTGGTAGCGCATTATTTGTTTATGCGTTACCCATATAAAGACGAAGGGTTCTTAACTGAAATGAGAAGCAAAATGGTAAACAGGAACCAGTTGAATGAAATCGCTCTAAAGATCGGGCTTAAAAAAATAACCTTCTATAATCGCTTTGATAATTCTTTAAAAATCTCGCAGATATTTGGCAACACGCTGGAAGCAATTGTAGGTGCCGTTTATCTTGATAAAGGATATAGCAACACGCAAAGATGGGTTACGCAACACATTATCAATCCGCACTTTTTTATGCAGGATCTTGAAAATCTTGACATCAATCAAAAGAACAAATTATATGGATGGGCCAACAAGAATGGCAAAAGTCTCGAGTTTGAAACGCTGGAAGAAAAAATAGAAAATGGCAGGCGTTTGTTTACTATCGGGGCAAAAATTGATGGAGTGTTAGTAGCAGAAGCAAAAGCATTTAATAAAAAAGATGCCAGCCAGGTGGCTGCACAAATCGCTGTAGAAAAATTAGGCTTAATATGAAGTTTGGAATACTTGGCAGTGGTAGTTGGGGTACCGCTCTTGCAAAAATATTAACGGATAATAGCAATTCAATTTACTGGTGGATAAGATCTGATAACACCATCGGCAGTTTTAAAAGGCGTCGCCACAATCCGCACTATCTGAATTCAGCTTATTTCGATACCAACCTTCTTCATCTCACTACCGATGTGCAGGAAGTAATCAATGCTGTTGATTGCATTGTAATTGCCGTCCCTTCCGCTTTTACAATAGATGTGCTGGGCAGCTTGCCAAAAAACATATTTCAGTATAAGAAAATTGTATCTGCTGTAAAAGGAATATTGCCTGGCAATAATTTATTACTAAATGAATATTTGCAAAATGAATTTGGGCTTCCGTTAAAAGATTACTTTACCGTGCTTGGTCCCTGCCACGCGGAAGAAGTAGCTGCAGAAAAATTATCTTACCTCACTTTTTCCGGTATTGATGAACAAACAACTATAGACATTTCCGCTTTTTTTAAAACATCTTATTTAAATACGATTCATAATAATGATATCTACGGCGTGCAGTTCGCTGCGGTGCTAAAGAACATTTATGCTATCGGTGCCGGCATTGCACATGGCCTTGAATATGGTGATAATTTTTTAAGTGTGCTCATCGCTAATAGTGCGGATGAAATGGCTGGCTTTCTTCGCAAAGCAGGAATACAGAATGTGGAAGTAGGAACTATTGACCATGCGCTCACGCCCCCACGAGCTGAGAAAAAGCACACAACAAACTATGCCGCTTCTGTTTATTTGGGGGATCTGCTGGTTACGTGTTATTCGCTTTACAGCCGCAACCGCACCTTTGGCAACATGATTGGCAAAGGTTATTCGGTAAAAGCTGCGCAGCTTGAAATGAGCATGGTAGCCGAAGGATACAATGCCAGCAAATGTATGTACATCATCAATAAAAAGATAAAAGCAGAAATGCCCATTGCAGAAACGATCTATAAAATTTTGTGGGAAAATATTCCGGCAGAAGAGGGTTTTGAGGAAATTGAAAAGTCGTTGGTGTGATTGGGTTTATTAGTTTAAAGGTTTTGCGCAAATTCTTTAACTCCTGTAAATTTATATTATATGGAAAGCGATTCAATTACTTGTAAAAAAATTCTATCTCATTCTGCAAAAGAAAATTTGGCCTTACTTAAATTAATGCTTCAGGAAAATCGAACCGATTTGGTTTCAGAAAAAGAGATATTTAAAATTCTAAAAGTTTCTTCCAATAGAAAAAAGCATTGAAATTAAATTGCCGAAGAATTTTGTCCGTGATCTTCTTAGGAAAGACGTTATTATAGTTTTCCATAAATTTTCTACTTTACCAAAAATAAATCTGCGGCAATTCCATCTGCAAATAATTTCCCTTTATTAGTCAAAATCAAATTATTTTCCCTTTCGATCATCATTCCTTTGGTGATATAAATTTTTCCTTCAGCTCCTATTCTTTGTTTTTCTTTTAATGAAAATTTTTCTTCTACAAATCGTAAATCCAGTCCTTCAATTGTGCGAAGGGAAGTCATAATGTATTCATTCAACTGCTGTGTTTCTGTAAGTATTTCTTCCTCAAAAGGGATGATATTATTTTTTATTGATTGAATGTAAAGTGCATTGTTTGCAATATTCCATCTGCGTGAAATGCCGGTGTAAGAGTGCGCGGAAGGGCCGATGCCGATGTATTTAGTACCCTTCCAATAACTGCTGTTGTGCCTGCTTCTAAAGCCTGGCTTGGCAAAGTTTGATATTTCGTAATGCTCATAACCTGCATCAGCCATCCATTTCATAAGCAATAAAAATTGCCTTGCCTGGTCATCGGTATCCACATCAGCTTTTTTCTTTACCTCGATCATTTTTTTCAGCGCTGTTCCGGATTCTACTGTCAAGGCGTAACAGGCGATATGAGGCACACCCAAGTTTATTATTGTTTGTACATTTTTTTCCCATTCTTCATCTGTAAGCCCGGGGGTTCCATAAATAAGATCAATAGAGAAATTTTGAAAACTTGCGTCCCTGGCGAGTTCCATACACTGCAATGCTTCCGTAGCGTTATGCGCCCTGTTCATCCATTGCAGGTCGACCTCCTTGAAAGATTGGATGCCAATACTCAGCCTGTTGATGCCTGCGCTTTTCCATTCGTTTAAGCTTGCAGCATTAATATCATCAGGATTTGCTTCGAGCGTAACCTCCGCAGAGGTTCTTACCGAATAATTATTTCTTATGGTAAATAATATTTCTGCCAGTTCACGTTTAGTCAGCAGGCTGGGAGTGCCGCCACCAAAATAAATGGTTTCAATTATTTCGTCCTTCTTGAGAAACCCGGTAACTGATAAAATGATTTCTTTTCTCAAAGCTTCGGTCATTTCCGTTTTCAAAGCGAGTGATGTGGAAAAATGAAAGTTGCAATAATGACAAGCCTGTTTGCAAAAAGGAATATGAATATAAATGCCAGCCAAAGATTTTGTTTTTACATTCCTGCATCAGCCCAAAAGCTGGGTTTCAGAATTTCAATTAGTTTTGAATAACCAACATGACCACAATAAACTTCAAATACTTCTGCAGGCTTATCATTTTACTTTTCCCGCTTATGTTTTTGTGTTCGATAAAAATTTTTAGTCAAAAAAAATATACAATACAATACCTGCAGGTTAGTAAAGATACTTCCATTAAAATAGAGAAGCTAGGGCTCAAATCAATTTTTGATAATGAAGAAGCAGCGGCTGCTTACCTGGGTTCCATCAACAACATTTTTTTAAGCAAGGGGTTTCCGGCAGCTTCAGTTGATTCAGTAAAATATGATTCTACATCAGCGGCAGCGCAATTATACCTTGGAGAGCAATTTAAATGGGCTGAGATAAACATCGACAGTGTAGATGCGAAAGTATTGGATGCGACAGGCTGGAATGCAAAAAAACCAAACGTAAAAATGGATTTCACCCGCCTGCAGGTGCAGCAGGAAAAAATAATTAATTATTATGAAGACAATGGCTATCCGTTTGCAGAAGTTCACCTGGAAAATATTGAATTCTCAGGTGATAAATTAAGAGGAAGCATGGTAGTTAACAAGGGGCCGCTTTATCATGTGGACAGTATAAGGGTATATGGAAATGCTAAAATAAAAAACGGTTTTTTACAGCATTATCTCGAAGTAAGCAATGGCAGCCTTTATAACAATACTAAGTTTAGAGACGTAAGTAAACGCATACAAGAGCTTCCTTACCTGCAGGAGCAGCAACCTTGGGACATTACTATGCTCGGCACCGGCTCCGTACTAAATCTTTACCTGCAACAGAAAAAGAGCAGTGCAATAGATATACTTGTTGGCTTTTTACCAGCTAATAATGCTACAGGTAAATCGCAGTTTACAGGAGATGTGCATCTTGATCTTAAAAATGCTTTGGGTGCCGGTGAAAATATTTTACTCAAATGGCAAGAGCTGCAGCCGCAGTCGCCAAGACTCAATATCGGCTATCAGCATCCTTATATTTTAAATTCCTCCTTCGGAATTGATTTTGCTTTTGATCTGTTGAAAAGAGATTCATCATACCTGCAGTTGAATGCAATCCTTGGCCTTCAATACATTTTATCTGCCAATCAATCGGGTAAAATTTTTTACCAAAATGAAAGAAGCTATTTGCTTTCCGGCGGCGTAGATACCAACCGGGTGTTGCTTACGAGGATGCTGCCGCCGAATATAGATGTAAGCTCCGGCAACTTCGGGTTAAATTATATTTTCATTAATACCAATTACCGGCTAAATCCGCGAAAGGGTAATGAGTTCGCCATTACCGGCACTGTCGGTATCAAAAAGGTTACTAAAAACAATGACATCGTAAACCTGAAAGATCCTGGCGACCCTGCTTATAATTTTAATACTTTATACGATTCAATTAAATTAAAAAGCTATCGCATACGAGTAATAGCTTCATTCGCTCATTATATCCCGGTCGCAAAAAGTAGTACATTAAAAACTGCTGCCAGTATTGGCTGGTTCCAAACGCCGCAGATTTTTCGAAATGAATTATTTCAAATCGGTGGCTACAGGCTGCTCAGAGGTTTTGATGAGGAAAGCATTTATGCAAATCAATATGCTGTGTTCACTGCTGAATACAGGTATTTGGTTGGTATTAACTCGTACTTCTTTGGCTTCTCGGATGTGGGCTTTACAAAAACGAATTTCAATACAACTAATTATTCTAACAATTTCGTAAGTGGCGGAATAGGGCTTGCATTTGAAACAAAGCTGGGCTTACTAAATCTTAGTTATGCCGTTGGAAAAAGAAATGATGTAAAATTTGATATTCGTAATTCTTCCAAAATACATTTTGGTTATATCAACTATTTTTGATGTAATGAATGTGAATGTAAAATTGATGAAAACCTCCCAAAGATTATTTACGATAATTATTTTTCTGTTTTATTCAAATGCCATTTTTGCCCAATTCGCAAGTGATACTATATCTCCAAAAACTGATTCTTCATTTCTAAACATTAAAGATTCAGTAAACATTAAAGATTCACTTGCCGCCGCCAATGATACATTGCAAGTGGCCACACAGCCAAAAATTAAAAGCTTTCAATCAACGATAAATGATTTACTTCTTGCGAATAAATTTATCAATGTAAAAGATAAACCTGTTTATATAATTGCGGCTAAGAAAAATTTCACGGGTAAAGAATTTCTATTTTACTCTCTATGCGTAATGGTGTTGATTCTTGGTGTTTTTAAAACTTTTTACCGCAGCTATTTCAATAATCTTTTCCGGGTTTTCTTTAATACGTCACTCAGGCAAACGCAGCTTACTGATCAGTTGCTGCAGGCAAAGCTTCCTTCTTTTATTCTAAATATCTTTTTTGCGATAACCGCTGGCACTTTTGTTTGGTTACTTTTTACCAATCACGCCGCATCCAGTTCGCACTCTGAAAACTTAATTAGCCGACAATTGCTTTTGCCCTTTTGCATTATATGCATCGGTACTCTTTATTTTTTAAAATATTGCATTCTCAAGTTTGTAGGATGGCTAAGCGGTATGCAGCAAACGGTAGATAGCTACATTTTTATAATATTCCTGGTAAACAAAATTTCAGGAATTGTGCTTGTGCCCTTTACAATCATACTTGCCTTTTCATTGCCTGAGTGGGCTCCCCTCGTCACAACGGTATCGTTAATCATTGTATCGTTATTCTTCCTTTCAAGATACCTGAAATCTTATGGTGTATTAGAGTATAACTTTCCTATGAATGCCTTCCATTTTTTAATATATATATCTGCTACCGAAATTATTCCCCTGCTGTTGCTTTATAAAATAACCGTTGATTATTTAGTATAAATATTGATGCTAAAAAAGATGTGGGGTAGCTTATAACGGCTAATTAATATTTTGATGTGCTATGAGTAACTTAGTTGTTAAAAATACA
>JBBPZF010000831.1:0-2845 GCA_038199105.1 Chitinophagales bacterium
CTCCGGACCTAAAAAATATCGGGCTGGTTTGCGATGCTTTGTTTACCGATTTTGATAACGATGGTGCGACTGATTTAATAGTTGTCGGGAAATGGATGCCGGTAACTTTTTTGAAAAATAGCAATGGAAAATTTATAAATGTAACCGCAGCAACCGGTCTTCAAAATAAAACAGGTTGGTGGAATTCGATTGTTGCCGGAGACTTTAGGCATACAGGCAGAATGGATTACATTATAGGAAATGTCGGTACAAATACTTTGTACCAGGCAAGCGATAAGTACCCCATTTATATTACAGCAAAAGACTTTGACAACAATGGAAATTATGATGCAATTCCTTCCCTGTTTTTGCCTGATAAGGACGGAACCTTAAAAGAATATCCCGCCTTTGGCAGAGATGATATGATTAAGGAAATGATAAGCACCAAAAAAAGATTTACTACTTATAAAGCATTTGCCAATTCAACGATGGATAGCATAATCCCGGCGGACAAGCGCAAAGATGCGTTACGCTTAAAAGCAACAATACTGCAATCTTGTTTTCTTCGTAATGAAGGCAATGGAAAATTTACAATGATTCCCTTGCCGCTGCAGGCACAGGCTTCAACGTTGAATGGAATGATTGCAGATGACTTTGATGGCGATGGCAACCTTGATGTGCTTATGAATGGAAATGATTATGGCACGGAAGTATCAGTTGGAAGGTATGATGCATTGAATGGGCTTTTGCTGAAAGGAAATGGCGCAGGCGGTTTTCACCGCTTAGTATTTTACAAAGTGGAATTTATATTCCAGGAAACGGCAAAGCTTTGGTAAAACTACAGAACGCTGCTGGCAATTATCTTGTTGCGGCGAGCCAAAACAAGGACGTATTAAAACTATTTAAGCTCAATAAAAAATTGAGAGCAATAAAACTCAATGCGGATGATGTAAGTGCCACCATAACTTTTAATAACGGTAAAATTCAAAAGCAGGAATTTTATTATGGGTCTTCTTTTCTTTCCCAGTCAGCCAGTTTTATAACAATTGATAGCCATATGAGAACAGCTGAGATTTTAAATAGTGAGGGCGTCAGCAGAAAAATATTTTTTAATAAATAAAGAACGAAAAACAATGATGGTTTGTAATAACGGAGTATTTTATATTGTCCGCAAGTATAGAAGGATTTTTATCACACCCTCATCTTTTTTATATAAAAATCATATCAGTGTATGAAAAATCGTAAGATTATTCAAAACATGAAATTTTCAGGATTGTTATGTTATCTTTTTCGGGGGCATTAAATACATCTCAAGAAAAAGGTAACAAGGAATATTTTTTATATTGAGATAAATTTTAAAAATTGATTTCGCCAATAAAAAAAATTTCTTTTGCTTCTGAAATTAAATACAAAGCATCAAAAAATACTATGAAAACCTTTTCTATTTCACTTCCTTACGATGGATGTAGTGTAAAATATGTTTGCGCCTGATGCTGATATTCCGGTAACAGTGACGTAATAAATAGCGGGCAGGTCAGCAGTAAAGAAATTAACAGTGGCATTCCCGTTATCATCTGTTACAATATTACCATTCCAATAAATGGTGGTTCTCGTGTCAAGTGCTTTTGTCTTTTTTACTTCTTTATCAGCATAATCAGGCATTTCAAATGCAGGTAGCACATGAAACCCTTTTAGTTTCACCGATGTCATTCCATTTCCTGAAGAAGTAGTTTTGATTGTATTCGAAGTATGAATTTCTATAACACCATGGCCTCCCCTTACCCCATACCCACTTCCTTCTAACCCCGACAGCACTCTTAAATACTCTATCTCACTGGCGGGTAACCCCTTCAGGTAACCTAATACCGGGCTGCTTCCCGGGCCATTAAAGCCTAATGGCACCTCAGATCCGTCCACAACAACAATTGGTTCATCTGATGCTGCGGGTTGGAAACCATTTGGAGAACCAGACATGAGGTAACTGCCAACCAGATGAAACTTACCACTTCGTAATATTGCATCGCCTGCATTATTTACTCCTCCGGCTTTTAACATTTCCTGGGTAATAACTCCGTAAGGGGTTTTACTTTTTACTTCTTTTTGATTTGAAGCCGCCACTTTTATGGGTGGTAATAATTCTTTCCGGAATCGCATAAAAACAGAATCCATAAATTCTATCTGAGTTTTTGAAATTTCAGCATTATTATTAAACTTTTGCTTAAGAGAAGCAGGAGTAGCAAACACAGGATGTGCAATGGGGGCCGGAATAATCTGGTATTCTTTTTTTTGGCCTTTTGTATCATTCACCTGCATATTAAATTGTGTGCTATCATCGTAAGCAGGTAAACTAAAATGAAAACTACCATTGATATCGGTTGTAGTATCTGCCTGGTAAAAAACATTTTTTTCATTAGATATTAATAGAACGTTCTGGTTGGCTGCCGGCTCATGTTTGTTATTAAAAAGTTTGCCGGTTAAATAAAACCCTTCGTCAACTTTATTTTTGGCTATGGGCATGCTTATCGCTTGTCCAATCTTCCATTGGTTATAATCAATATGCGATGTAAGCATGCGCAAATCAGTTTCAGATTCGTTATAAATTGGGTTGGTAGTATCTGCGACATGGCTGTCATTTACTGATACCGCTATAAGTGCTTTTACCGGCTTTCCATTATCATCAGTAAGGTGGATTGTAAGTTTTACACTTTCCCTTGCACCATAATTTTTCTTATCAGTTTCAGCAGTAACCTTTACGCCGCTTTTGTTTACATAAATGTTTCGTACGCTTAATAATTCTTTCCGGAATCGCATAAAAACAGAATCCATAAATTCTATCTGAGTTTTTGAAATTTCAGCATTATTATTA
>JBBPZF010000832.1:0-2548 GCA_038199105.1 Chitinophagales bacterium
ACTGCCATTGGTTTTATTAACGGAAAAAGCATAGTGGCCGGAAGAACTTTAACGGCTTTAGATCTGCAGAATATGAGTTACCTGGCCAGCGGCAAAGCTATCGTTGCGGGCAAAGCTATTGTTGCGGAAGTTGCTGTTAATAGCCGTGTTGTTGAAGTAGATCTTGCTTCGTTATTTAGCTACCAGACAGATTCTGCTGTAGTGAACCTTATAAACGGCAAAGCAATTGTTGCCGGAAAAGCAATTGTTGCCGGAAAGGCCATTGTTGCTGGAAAAGCCATTGTCGCGGGCACGCCCATAGTAAATGGAACTTCTGTAAACGATTCAAGCAATAGTAATCTGGTAGTAATTATTGATGCAGCAGATGTGAGCGCTTCAAGTAGCGGAATCATTCCTAATTTTCAACCAATTAATTTAATAACAAGCTTTGAGCCGGGAGTTTCGTTTATTGTTCCCGCCGCATTTTTGTCAGAAAATTTTGAGATTACCTATAGCTTGGGCAATCTTACCATTCTGCCTTCGGATATTACGCTGGGTGCTACAAGGCGCGTGGGCACAGGTGAAGACTTAACACCAGAGGCAGAAGGTAAAATAACGGCTTACCCTAATCCCGTTTATAGCAAAGTGAGAATCAATATTGATGGCAATTACAAAACGGGAAATGATCTGATACTTTTTGATTTGCCGGGAAGAATATACAAGCCGAAATCGGTTAAAAAAATATCAGACAATAGTTTTGAGGTGGATATGAGCGGGTTAAATAAAGGGGTTTATTTTATCAAAATAAAAGTAAATAACGTCAATGAAACTTTCAGGATTCTTAAATTGTAAATCTGCTTCATTAAGCTAAAATTGTTGTACTGATACAGGGTTTTTTATTTTTGAATAATATTTTTAGTTGGTAGAAATTAGATTTTTATAATAAAAAACCTGTATTAATATATTTCGATAACTTTCTCAAATGCAAGGCTGCAAAATATTTTTCTGTATATATTTTATTTTTATTTCCACTTTATGCTGTGCTCAAAATAGTGAGATAGACAGTTTAAAACTCCTGGTATCTACAGGTAAGGCCGATACTTCCAAAGTAGAGCAACTATTACAGTTGAGTAAGGCGTATATGAGTTCTTTTCCCGAATCAGCATTGAGTTCGGGTAATGAAGCACTACAACTCGCCAATAAACTCCATTATAAAGCCGGTAAAGCCTTTGCGTTGAAAAATATAGGCATGGCGTATTATAACCAGGCAAAATATGTTGAAACTATAGAAAACTGGAACCAGTCATATCTTCTTTTTGATTCTATAGGAGACAAGGCTAATGAAGCGCTGATGCTTAGTAATATCGGATCAGCATATATGAACCAGGGCGACTATGCAAAGGCCCTCGATTATTTTTTTAATTCTTTGCAAATTTCTGAACTAAGAAAGGATAAGGTTAACATGGCAAGAGCAATGGGCAACATCGGCACCGCTTATTCATATAATGAGTTTACTTATGGCAAGGCACTGGACTATCATCGGAAAGCATTGGCAATTAGTGAGGAACTGGATGATAAAAATACGATGGGCGCCACCCTTGTCAATTTAGGGGAAATTTATTTAAAACAAAATAAAGATGACTCGGCTTTATATTATTTTAAGCGGTCTTTGAAAGCTTATGAAAACACAGAAAATATACCTTATTCTCTCAATGACATTGGCAATATTTATACTAAGAAAGGAAACTACACCTTAGCAAGACAATACCACGAGAAGGCGCTGGCCTTTGCGCTAAAACGCAATCTGCAGTTAGACATAGCGCAATCTTATATCGGGCTTGGAGGCAATGCATACCAAAGGGGAAATTATGCCTTCGCCCGTGACACTTATGAAAAAGGACGGTCCATTGCAGACGATATTAATTCAAAAAAAGAATTAGAAGAAGCTTACAAGGGATTGGCTGATACCTACGCAGCGACGACCGATTTTAGCGAGGCCTATAAATACCAAACCCTATATACAAATATCAAGGACACGCTGATCAATTTAGATATTGCCAGGACAATTACTAACCTGCAAAACAATTTTGAGATCCAGAGAAAGCAGGGGCAAATTGATATTCTCACAAGAGATAAAGCCTTACAAAACCTGGAATTGAAGAGGCAGAAATTTGTAAGAAATACTTTAATTGCTAGTTTAGTGTTTGTGTTTATCATAACATTTGTATTATTTAAATTATACAGACAAGTGGGGCGGCGTACGCTGCAGGTACGGAGATCTTTAGAAGAATTAAAAGCCACGCAGGCACAACTTATACAATCAGAAAAAATGGCTTCACTTGGATCTCTCACAGCAGGCATCGGGCACGAGATACAGAACCCCCTGAATTTTGTAAATAATTTTTCCGAAATAAATGTTGAATTGCTACAGGAACTTGAAGAAGGCCCCTTATCAAAATTATCAGAAGGTGATAAATCGGATGCCGATGAAATTATAAAAGACCTCACGCAAAATATGGAGAAAATAAGCCATCATGGTAAGCGCGCAGATGCAATTATAAAAGGTATG
>JBBPZF010000833.1:0-3866 GCA_038199105.1 Chitinophagales bacterium
TATATGCTATCGGTATTTTATTCCGCGTCAAACCATGACGAACAAAAGAATTCTGTAGCAAATCAAAATATTAGCTACCGCAATGTGAAGCTAATATTTAGTGCATTCATGTTTATATAAGTTAATATCAACAAGACAAAACCAAATCAACAAAGACAAAAAGGTAATCTTCTGCACTGCCGGCAAATAAATATCAACCCTTCGCCGTAATACAAAACATTGTTGGCCGCAATAAAGCACAGGTTAAATATTCCGAACCAAAACAACTTTAAAAATGCCGACATTTAAAAAGGAAAGCTTCCACTATTATGTGCTCCACTTAAACTTTTTAATGCCTAAAGTGCCGAAGATTATTGCATAAACAACAGTTGCCAAAAGTGCTAACGTTGTTTGATTGCTCCACGAAGACGGCTCCATACTTGCCGACAGTATAGTTTTCACTGTGCCGTATGGCGACCAGTGAACAGCATTTTTAAAGTCAGGGCCAAGCGCTCCAAGATCACCAACGATGCCTACCATTATAAATACAAAATACACAAGCCTTGTGGTTGAATTTACAGTTTCGGCATTTTTTACCAACCCCACTATCATCTGGCCAAGGCCAAGGTATAAAGCTCCTCCGATTATTGCAGTGAAAAATGTAAGTATATACCCAATGGGTGCCAACGATATTTTATCGAAATAATAACCGGCAAAAAAAACGACTGCCGTAAGAAGCAGTATCATCGCGAGCTGTACCATCAGCCTGCTTACCATAATTGACCAGGTAGGCACCGGCGTCACCCGCAACCTTTGAAACACACCTTTATCACGGTCACGCGCAATCGAATTTGAATATCCCATAAGCCCTACCGCAATAAGGCCAAGGGTAATGCAGGTGGAAAGTGCGAACGCACCTCCCATTGTATCTATTATTCCTTTCCATGAAATGAGGATAAGTACCGGCACGAGCAATATCAATATGCTTGAGCGGCGGTTGCGCCATTGCGTTGTAAAATCTGCACGCAGCAGCGATGATAATGCTGCTGAAGTTTTAGGTACTATTGTTTCCATTTATTTTTTTTATGCACGAACAGTTCTGCCAGTAAGGCCTATGAATACATCTTCCAAAGTAATCCTTCCTTTTCTTGAGACGCTTATTACTTCCGGGTCATTCCGGTGCTTGTCAATGATGGCCTGCGGTGTATCAACTGTGAGCACCCTTCCATGATCCATTATTGCGATGCGGTCACACACCGATTCAGCTTCTTCCATCGAATGCGTAGTAAGCAATAAGGCATGACCTTTTTCGCGCATGCCTTCCATTCGTTCCCAAAGCTGCCGCCGCGATTGTGGGTCGAGGCCGGTGGTTGGCTCGTCCAGCAATACAAGCACCGGGTTATGAATGGTAGCTATCACTAACGATACCCGCTGCTGCTGCCCTCCCGATAATTGCCCGAAACGCTTTCCTGCTGAACCTTCCAGCTTTATTTCCTGTAGAATGCTGTTGAGTTTTTCATGCGTAAGTTGCACACCGTATATGCCTGCATAGAGTTTTATTATTTCGCTTACTTTAAGCTCCGGCTGAAAACTTGTTGACTGCAATTGTACGCCCAGGTTGGCTCTTGCATGCAAAGGCTTTTTCTTTGCATCAAAACCGGATATGAATATTGTGCCGCTTTGTAGCGTCAGCAAACCTTCAACCGCACTTAATGTACTGGTTTTACCTGCGCCATTCGGCCCCAGCAAACCAAAAATTTCTCCGGCTTTTACGTCAAAAGAAACGTCAATCACTGCCCTGAAAGAACCATAAGAAACATTAAGAGTTTCTACGCTCAAGATAGACGGCTCATTTGCATTATTCATTATCTTTTTGTTTTTTTACGCGGTAAAAATTGACACGGGTAAAAATAAAGAAATAATAAACTATGCAATAGTTTTTGCCTGAACTACAATTCTTAAATATCCGGCTTCCGCTATCCCTTGTATTCCAACTCTGATTCATTTATCGAAACCAATTTTTTATTTTTTATGCAAAAAAAAACAGGGGTAAAGCCATACTCAATTTTATTCTTAGCGTTGATTGTTGTCGCGGCCATAGTATCTATAAAAGCCGCTGCTCCCCCACCCGTTGTGAAAAGCAATGCGCCGGATAGTGTCTTCAGCGCCGAAAGAGCCTTCACTCATTTACAACAAATCGCAAGAGCACCACATAGCATTGGCACAGAAGAACACAGGAGAGTGGCAGATTATATCGTAAATACCTGTAATCAGTTAGGGTTAACTGTTGAAACGCAGGATGCAACAGCAACAGACAGCAAGCCGAATTTACTTGTGGCAGCCAATGTTCATAACATAGTGGCATACACGAAAGGAAAAAAGCCCGGCAAAGCAATAATAAATGTTGCTCATTATGATTCGCAACCGAACACGCCCGGCGCTGCAGATGATGGAATTGGTGTAGCCGCAATGCTTGAAACGGCCCGGGCTGTCAAGTCTTTGCCCCCTGCGGAAAATGACATAATATTTTTATTTACAGATGGAGAAGAACCCGGCCTGTTAGGCGCAAAAGTTTTTGTAGCTGAAGATACTTTGTTTAAAAATGTTGCCGTTGCCATGAATTGGGATTTCAGGGGAAACAAAGGCATTGTGGTTACCTATGAAACGAGCGCCGCAAATGGCTGGATTATGAAGGAATACGCGAAGGGCATAAAATATCCCTATGGCAATTCTATGGCTTTTGAGATCTCTAAAAGACTGCCCAATTTCGTAGATTTTAAAGAATTTAAAAAGGCAGGCGCAACAGGATTTACCAGCGGAATGATAGAAGGTTTTTCTTCCTACCACAGCATGACGGACAACCTGCAAAACGTGGACCGTCGAAGCTTACAACAGGTAGGAGACAATATGCTGAGCATGATAAAGCGGCTGGAAAACCGCGAGCTAAAAAACACGAAAGGCCCTAATGTATCTTACTTTAACGTATTTGGTTTCTGGTTTGTTTATTATCCTGATTTTTTAAACATCATTTTTGTAATCATTACTACTTTATTATTTGCAATAGTGCTGTACATAGGTTTTGCAAAAGTCATGATTAAAGTGACGGGCTTTTTGATAATCATCCTTGCGTTACCACTAACAATGGTGATAACTTATTTTACATCATTTTTTCTTTTAAAAAAAATCATCAGGCACTATCCCTTCTATACCCATTTCGACGAGAACAATTCTTACAACAGCGACTGGTATTTTTTATCAATGACGCTGCTTTCAGTTTTTTTCTTTTCATTCATTTATCAATATATCGTAAAAAGATGGGGGCGGTTATCTTCATTTGCAGCGATACTTTTGTTAAGTATCCTATTCATGTGGGCGATTTATTTCTTTGCTCCATCTGCAAGCTGGCTTCTTTTTATTCCTCTCTTATTTTTACTGGCGGGCTTTTGGTGGCTCATGGTAAAACAAAAAGATAGCAACCAAAATAACTTGCGCGGGCAGGTTGTGTCTTTTGTTTCCGCGCTTCCCGCTATATTGCTTTTTGCACCGCTTACTTATCTGCTTTTTGTTTCTTTCGCACTCGGCGATTCCATGCCTTTCGTAGGCGTATTGATAGTTTTTATTTCCGCGCTTTTATACCCTGTATTTGGTAATATTCTAAAAAACTACAGGTGGTTGTTACCGTTAGTATCCATCGCCGGAGTAATTTTTTCATTGATAATAGCGAATAGCCGTTCAGGTTATGATGAGAAGCATCCGTTGCAGACTAATATAAGTTACCAACTTAATGTTTCAGATTCAACCGCATATTGGATTAGCGATTTAAAGAACATTGATAAATTCACAAAAAAGTTTTTCCAGAGTGCAAAGACTAATACAAACAATAGAAA
>JBBPZF010000834.1:0-2528 GCA_038199105.1 Chitinophagales bacterium
ATGGCATGAATTATTCTCTTATACGTTTGCGTGCGTTAGATGCCTGCGGAAATGCAACGCTTGGTGATGCCAGTATCCTGCCGTTAGCTAATAACAAAATTACTTCTACCTCCAATTGTTTTGGACAGCCAACCAACTTAACCGTTGATCCTCTATACAACTCAACTTATGAGTGGTATAAAAAAGATACGCTTAATGGAAAAGACAGCGTGCTCGTTGGAACCGGTAATAACTATTTGTATATCCCCAGCATTTTACCGTCGGATACCGGCTATTATGTATGTCACCTGTCCGTATTGAAGGGTTGCGTAAACAGGTCGTACTATTATAATCTTAATGGGAGCTGCTATGCTGTATTACCGGTAACAATGCTGGGCTTCTCAGGAGTTTATGTAAATAACCAGGTATTACTAAATTGGAAAGCCATTAAAGAAAATAATCTTTCGTGGTATGTTATTGAAAGAAGAAACAGGGACAATACTTTTAGCGAGATTGGGAAAGTGAACCCTAACGGTAACGCTAACCCTAAGCAGCAATATAATTTTATTGATAATAATCCGCTGGCGGAAAATAATTTCTATAGATTAAAACTGGTTAATAATGACAACTCTTCCACGTATAGCAGTGTCGTAAACGTTATTAAACCGCAAGAAGTGCATGGCATTAGTCTTTATCCAAATCCTGTCACAGACCTGTTAACCATCAAATTCAATAATGCAGAAAATCATGTATATAAAATAAGACTGGTGAATTTACTCAACCAGGTGATCACTGAGAATACGATTAACAGTGGCTTGAACAAGAAGATTGAAATAAAAAGAAGCAAAGCCATTAGTCCGGGCATTTATATTGTGCACTTGATTGATCTTAACAACAATGATGAATATTCTGAGAAAGTCATTTTCAGATAAATTATAAGCGGGATAGTTTCTTAAGAAAATCATCTTTACGATCGGAGGGAGCTTCTATTTCAGCGCCATCAAAAAATAAATATCACAGCCTTGTCGCAAGGTATGTACCTGGTAAGTGTCATTACTCCCGGTCACGTACAAACGCAGAAGTTAGTTGCAGAGTAATGGGTACACTTTTAATAAAAAAGTAAGAATATCATCACTCAGGATATTATCTAAATGCGGAGCCTTATATGATCAGCAGTTTATGCCTTGCGTAAACCGCTATCTTTATAAAAATATTTTTGCAATGAAGTTTATATTAGCATGTGCCTGTTTTTATATCGCTGCAACAGTTACAACAACAAAAGAAAAAGCAGATCTATTAATATACAACGCTCATGTATGTACAGTTGACAGCGACTTTGCAATTGCGGAAGCATTCGCAGTTAAGGAAGGCAAAATAATTGACGTTGGCAAAAGCACTGATCTCCTTAAAAAATATGACGCAGCAATAAAAGTTGATGCTAAGGGAAAATTTATATTCCCTGGGTTGATAGATGCACATGCTCACTTTGTAGAATATGGGTTAAGCCTCCAAAATGCAGACCTGGTGGGCACAACAAGCTGGGATGAAGTTCTTAACCGGCTTAAATTATTTTCAGAGAAAAATAAAGAAGAATGGATAATTGGAAATGGATGGGATCAAAATGACTGGACGATAAAAGAGTTTCCTTCTAATAAAAAATTAAATGAAATATTTCCTGGCCGCCCGGTTATCTTATCGCGGGTAGATGGCCATGCAGTAATCGCTAGTAAAAAAGCGCTGGAGCTGGCAGGCATTACAGCAGGAGATAAAATATCCGGCGGAGAAATAGAAGTAAAAAACGGGGAACTAACAGGTATCCTGATTGATAATGCAACTTCTCTCGTTTATAAAAAATTCCATCAGACTCTAAAGAAAAAATTAAGACTGCATTATTAGATGCACAGAAAAATTGTTTTGCCGCCGGGTTAACCACCATTGATGATTGCGGGTTGAATTATCGCCTTGCATTATTTATACAATCACTGCAGGAAAGCAACGAATTGAAGATGCGCATGTATGTAATGCTAAGCGATGCAAAAGAGAATTATGATTTTTTATTCTCGAAAGGAAAAATAAAAACGGACAGGTTGAATTTACGCGCATTTAAATTATATGCCGATGGAGCTTTGGGTTCAAGAGGTGCGTGTTTATTGCAACCTTATACCGATAAGCCCGGCTGGAGCGGGTTTCTGCTAAGTTCGCCGGAGCATTTTGATTCGATGGCCAATATCATTTACCAACACGGATTTCAAATGTGCACACATGCAAT
Organism: Chitinophagales bacterium; assembly: GCA_038199105.1. GTDB lineage: Bacteria > Bacteroidota > Bacteroidia > Chitinophagales > Chitinophagaceae > Ginsengibacter. The sequence goes on from JBBPZF010000834.1 coordinate 2,249, forward strand.
CGGAGACTCCGGCAACAGGACAATGCTGAACGTGTATGCGAAATATTTGAAAGGAAAAAATGATCTGCGCTGGCGAATAGAACATTCGCAGGTAATTAATAAAAATGATTTTCATTTTTTTGGTGATTATAATATTATCCCGTCAGTACAACCAACGCATGCAACATCTGACATGTATTGGGCAGGTGACCGCCTTGGTAAAGATCGTTTGCAATATGCTTATGCATACAATGATTTGAAAAAGCAAAACGAATGGATTCCGCTTGGTACCGATTTTCCC
>JBBPZF010000835.1:0-5461 GCA_038199105.1 Chitinophagales bacterium
CGATAGATGCACAGCCAGATATTACCAATAACCAAGTGCAGATAAGCACCCTTGCTCCTACGCTGGGAACACAAGAAGTGGAACAATATATTACCGCACCAATTGAGCTGGCATTGGCAAATATTCCAAAGGTGACTGAAAGCCGCTCTATTTCACGCTCGGGGCTTTCGGTAATTACAGTCGTGTTGTCTGATAATGCAGATATTTATTGGGCAAGGCAACAGGTATTTGAACGCCTTAAAGAAGCAGAGGCGGAGATACCGAAAGATGCAGGCACGCCAACCATGTCACCTATTTCAACAGGCCTGGGAGAGATATATCAATATGTTATTAAGCCAAAGCCTGGCTATGAAAATAAATTCACGCCAACCGATTTAAGAACTCTCCAGGATTGGATTGTTACCCGGCAACTGGCAGGAACCCCCGGCATTGCAGAAGTAAATGGCTGGGGTGGTTATGTAAAGCAATATGAAATAGCCATAAATAATGAACGGCTAAACGCAATGGGTATAACCATACCGGAAATTTATACAGCGCTGCAAAACAACAATGAAAACACCGGGGGCTCTTACATCGAACAACAGGACAATGCTTATTTCATCAGAGGCCTGGGGCAGGTTACTTCATTAAGTGATATAGAAAAAATTGTCGTGAAAAATGTAAATGGCCTTCCTGTTCTTATTAAAGATGTGGCTACCGTGCAATATGGATCTGCAACAAGATATGGAGCCGTCACCTATAATGGGAAAGGAGAAGTGGTTGCAGGAATTGTATTAATGCTGAAGGGAGCAAACTTTAATGATGTTATTGAAAGAGTAAAACAAAAAATGGTACAAATTCAAAAGTCACTGCCTGAAGGAGTAGTGATTGAACCGTTCATTGACCGCACACAATTGGTGGACAGGGCTATTGGCACAGTAAAGCATAACCTGCTGGAGGGGGCATTAATTGTGATTTTTGTATTGGTGCTGTTGTTAGGAAATTTCAGAGCGGGGCTTATTGTAGCGTCAATGATACCGCTTGCAATGTTGTTTGCATTTTCTATGATGCTGCTCTTTGGTGTGTCAGGAAATCTGATGAGTCTCGGTGCAATTGATTTTGGTCTTATTGTAGATGGTGCAGTAATAATTGTAGAAGCTACTCTCCATCATCTGCATTCGGGTAAGGCCACAAAAAAACTTACTCAACCCGAGATGGATGAAGAGGTTTATAAAAGCGCCGGCAGCATGATGAGCTCGGCATCTTTCGGCCAGATAATTATATTAATAGTTTACATGCCTATTCTTGCACTGGTGGGCATTGAAGGGAAGATGTTTCGGCCCATGGCAGAAACAGTTGCCTTTGCTATTCTTGGCGCATTCCTGCTTTCGTTAACTTATGTGCCTATGATAAGCGCTTTGTTTTTAAGTAAAAAGACAACGCACAAAAAAAGCATTTCAGACCGCGTCATTGATAAATTAAAAAGCTGGTATCTGCCGGTGTTAAACGGCGCTTTGCGTTATAAAAAAATTGTAGTTGCGCTGTCCGTCGTTTTATTAGTTATCACCTATTTCGTTTTTAGCCGCATGGGTGGAGAGTTTATACCAACGCTCGAAGAAGGTGATTTTGCTGTAGAGCTCCGCTTAGGCCAGGGAACATCTTTGTCGAAAACGATAGAGATTTACACAAAAGCGGAACAAATACTAAAGCAAGAAATACCCGAAGTTAACCAGGCCGTAACCCGCATTGGTTCTGCTGAAATTCCCACCGACCCCATGCCTATTGAAGGTGGCGATATGATGCTGGCTATGAAGCCAAAGGATGAATGGACAACCGCAAAGACACAAGCCGGAATGATAGAGAAGATAAAGGAGACTTTAGAAGTAATTCCAGGCCTTGCGGCAGAAGTTTCACAGCCCATGCAAATGCGGTTCAATGAATTAATCTCGGGAGTGAAGCAGGATGTTGCCATAAAAATATTTGGCGACAATCTTGATGAATTGGTAAGCCAGGCTAATAAAATTGCAGGAATAATAAGCAAGGTTGATGGGGTATCAGAACCTTATGTGGAAAAAGTAAACGGCCTTCCGCAAATACTGGTAGAATATAACAGGGCAAAGCTTGCCCAATATGGATTAAGTATTTCTGATGTGAACATGATTCTAAAAACCGCTTATGCCGGTAATACTGCCGGTGTTGTGTTTGAAGGAGAAAAACGTTTCGATATGGTGCTCCGCTTGCAAAAGGAATCCAGGCACGACATGACTGACATAAAGGATCTGTATGTTCCTTTACCCAACGGTGGTAAAATACCTTTGAGTGAGGTAGCCACCGTTACGCTCAGAAGTGAACCTGCACAAGTATCAAGGGAAGACGGCAACCGGAGAATATTTGTTGGATTTAATGTAGTTGGCCGCGATGTTGAAAGTGTGGTAAAGGAGATACAAAGTTTATTAGCCCAAAAAATAAAATTACCCTCCGGATATTATACCACCTATGGTGGTCAGTTTGAAAACTTGCAGGCAGCCAAAAAGCGTTTATCCGTTGCCGTTCCTGTGGCGCTTTTACTGATTATTATATTACTTTATTTCACCTTTAATTCTATAGGCCAGAGCATTCTTATTTTTACAGCCATTCCTCTTGCAGCAATCGGCGGAGTATTTGCCTTGCTGATAAGAGGAATGCCGTTTAGTATTTCGGCAGGTATTGGTTTCATCGCACTGTTTGGTGTAGCAGTGCTCAATGGAATAGTATTGATAAGTCAATTTAATGTTCTGAAAAAGGAAGGCGTCGCGGATATTTATGAACGGGTAAGGCAAGGCACCTTGGTAAGGCTAAGGCCTGTATTACTTACAGCTTCTGTTGCTTCTCTTGGTTTTCTACCGATGGCTCTTTCTACCTCTGCCGGTGCGGAAGTCCAAAGGCCACTGGCTACAGTAGTTATCGGTGGCTTAATAACGGCAACTATACTTACGCTAATTGTTCTGCCGGTTCTATACATTTTATTTTCAGGAGAAGGAAAAAAACGAAAAATGAAAAAAACATCGTCAACTGCAATCATTATCTTTTTAATGACGGCATCGGCCACACTTGTAAATAACGGCTATGCACAAACGAAATCTGTTACGTTGGAAAGCGCTTTAAACATGGCTTTGCAAAATAATCTTCAATTAAACAGCGCTAATCTTTCTGTGAAACAGCAAACAGCTTTGCAGCGAACGGCGTTTGATGTACCAAGAACGGAATTTGTTCTACAACAGAACGCAGGAGATGGAGGAGGCGCTGACAATAGTATTGGCATTGTACAGCCCTTTGCACTGCCGGTTGTTTATAAAAACCAGGCAAACCTTTTACAGCAACAAACATTATTGGTACAAAAAGAAAGAAGCATTGCCATCTTCAATATAACAAGGCAGGTACGTTTGGCCTACATCAATTTTCAATTCAGTTATGAAAAAATAAGATTGCTTAATTCATTGGATAGTATTTATGGAAAATTTAAAGAAAGAGCTGAACTCAGGCAACAGGTAGGCGAAACTTCTAACCTTGAAAAATATGCGGCACAGAACAGGTATTATGAAATACAACTGCAAATAAAACAGGCAAAGATTGACGCTAAAACCGATGAACTGATATTACAGCAATTACTCAATACCAAAGAAATACTGGAACCCGCAGATTCCGCTTTGGTAAAAGTGTCACCTGAATTTATCTTCGATACTTCTTTAATTAATCATCCCCAAACTGCTTTTTACGAGCAACAAATAAATGTTGCCAATGCAGAAGTTCAGTTGGAAAAAAGTAAAAGACTGCCGGACTTTAGTGTTGGATATTCTCAGCAGTTTTTAATAAAAGGGTTTAATCCTGCAAAAATTGACAGGAACTATACCCCGAATACAAGAGTTGGAGGTTTCCAGGTTGGCACAACTCTGCCGCTTTTCTTTGGGGCGCAACGGGCAAGAATAAACGCAGCTAAAATAAATATTACATTGGCACAGTCACAGGAACAGGCTGCAAAGGCAGGATTGGAAACTCAATATCTTACCCAATACAATGAATATTTAAAACAAAAAGAAGGATTAGATTACTATGAACAAATAGGTCTACACCAGGCAAATGAAATTATCAGGATCTCTCAGTTAAGTTATAAGCTCGGCGAAATTGGCTATGTTGAATACATTCAAAACCTCACGCTGGCCTTTGATACAAAACTTAAATATTTAGAAGCGCTCCACCTCTACAACCAGGCAATCATTGAACTTGATTATGTAAATGGAAAACAATAAAATGAAACGATTAATTACAGGTACAACCACGGCATTTGCTTTAACAGCAATAATATTTCTATTGTCATCTTGTGGCAGCTCAGGAAGTAAAACAGCAGTGGTTGAATCAACACAAATCGATACCACGAAAAAAGAAGCAGGCATTGCAGAAGTAACGGCAGCCCAAATGCAAGCCGTAGGAATTGATACCGGTGTGATAGAACAAAAAAACCTGACCAGCGTGGTAAAAGCAAACGGGCAACTTACAGTGCCTCCGCAAAATAAAGCAGTAGTAAATGCTTTGGTCGGCGGCGTGATAAAAAGGATAAATGTTATGGAAGGCCAGCAGGTAAAAAAAGGGCAGGTAATGGTAGTAATAGAAAATCCTGATTTTATCAGGCTGCAACAGGACTACCTCACGTCGGCAGATAATATTGTTTACCTGCAGCAGGAATACGAGCGTCAAAAAGTTTTAAAAGAAGCAGATGCGGGGATTGGTAAAGTGTATCAGCAGGCCTCTGCGAATCTTGCAGCTGAACAGTCAAAGCTACGAACACTGGCATCCCAGTTGCAGCAAATCCACATTAACCCTTCCCGGTTACAAAAGGGAAACTTGATAACCCAGGTTCCGGTCCTTGCGCCCATAAGCGGAACCGTCGGTAAAATAACATTAAGCTTAGGAGCATACACCGATGCATCCAGCCCCATTATGGAGATTGTAAACAATAATATTATTTATGCAGAATTGCAGGTTTTTGAACAGGATATAGCCAAAGTAAAAACAGGACAGGAAGTAAGCTTTTCATTTACTAATCAAAATGACAAAGAGGTATCGGGTAAAGTATCAGGCATCAATAAATCTTTCGATGCTGCCAATAAATCTGCGGTTGTTCATACCGTCTTGCACAATGCGGCTTCATTAAACCTTATTGCCGGGCAGTATGTAACGGCATTGATCCAAACAGGAAAACAGTTAGTATCTGCGGTTCCGAAAGACGCGATAGTAAAAGCAAATGATAAGTCATACATTTTTATTTTGGAAGGCATAGAAAATGAACCGGTAAAACGAGATGCCAACGATAAGGAAACTTCTAAGGATACAACACAGCTAAAATATCGTTTCAAAATGATGGAAGTAATAACGGGTGTGGAGGAATCAGGTTATGTTCAGATTAGCTTACTTGAAGAACTGCAGCCCGGTACTAAAATAGCAACAA